>NZ_LWEY01001756.1:0-15312 GCF_001634935.1 Oleiphilus sp. HI0043
AAAGTCCTTCCCGCTAATCATACGGTGAAGCTTATTAAAGTCCTGGCGGTTATTACGCTTAGCGACACTCAGGTAAACATAGCGTTCAATTGCAATCACCAAACCAACTACCAAAATGATTGAAATCGGATACATGAAGAATCCGCCTTCCTGAAAAAATCGAATTATTGTCTCGATCATAACAATTTACTCCTGGGGGTTTTCTTTGCTTTATGCCTTGTAGGCCATTTAAAATTTATACAATCATCAAGTGCACTTCGCTGACGATTGCAAACAATTGTGAAAATTGTAGATTGAAAAGAGAGAAAAGACGGTTAGATCACGAAAGGATTTGTTGCGAATTGTGTTCATGTTCTTCCATGCACATACTTTGTGTGACTCCTGTCATAGTTTGACGCCATATAGGCCAATATACCTTCTTTTAGCTTACAAGAACCTGTCTAAGTGATGAATCCTACTTTGGTATTGCGGGCACAGTAGTCGCTTTTACATTCTGTTTGCTGAAGGCTTCATGGTAACTTTGCATTCTCAGAAAGCTGGCCCGGTCAAGCGGCTGAATAGGACGTGACGATGCCAAGGTCTGCTCAGGTTCATCAAGAGAGTAAACCTTTGCTGGCTGCCAAGGAACCAAATACAAAACGGTAGGAAGCTCTTGGTTCCCTCGAATAGTCGCCCCTTCGATTGCGATCACAGTTCCTTCTGCCGCCACAACTTGCGTTAAAATAAGACAAGTCAGTAGCATTAAACATTGAGTTAATTTCATATCCTACAACTCCTTATTGTCTATTTTTGATATCAAAGATCCAGTCTTTTACCTGAGGGTCTGGCTCATCAAGTAAAGACTGATATTGCTCGTATAAAGGCAAAGCGTCCGCAAACTGCCCACGATATAAATCCAACAAGATACCCAAGTTTCTAATGGCTGTTATATCTTCAGGGTTCTGATCCAAAGCCTGGCGATAATAGCTCTCCGCCTGATCGAAATCGCCTTTCTCCCGCATAATTTGACCGAGATAGTTGAGTGCCGGGCCAGTAAACTTTGCCAAGTTATCCAAAATCTCAGCCCGCTTGTCTGTAGGCAGATCTATCGACGCCTTGTTATCAGCCTTTTGTTTGTTCTCCTGCCCAAGCGAGTCCTTCAGAGCGAGCACTTTCGATAAGTATGACTCAGCCTCTTCTACATTTCCCAACCACCAGCTACTAATGCCAAGGTTCAAGAGAGGCCCAGGGTACCAGGGGTTTTGCTGATGTATTTCTGCCAGAGTATGAAAGCTATCTTCAAGCTCATCGTTACCTTTGAATACCCCGGCAGCCATCGCTTGGTCCGATGAACTCTCTAGTGACTTCATCGTTTCAACAGCGTCTTGATATTGTGAAACTAATGCTTGTCGCGAATCTTCAGCGGCGATTGATTCCTTATCTATTTTTCCTTTTGTTGCACAGGCACTCAAGATAAGGCACAGACAAACCATCAAAAAACATGACATTGATTGCCTCAAACAGATGAATAGACCCTTAATACAAGTCATAGATGATCTCGCTCTTTAATTCAGGCTTATCGTAACGCCCTGGTAGCAATTCTTTTAAGGCATCAAAACTATTCTGAACCCAGTCATCGTAGATACCAATCCAAGACCTACTGGAGTTCTGTTCATGAATTTCAATAGCACTGTCTTCAAAGGGATAAGCTTGTTCTTCAAGAAGAATTTCGTACTGCTCTAGCTCCAGCTCGTTCAGGCCTGTAGGGCGATCAGAATCCATTAAGTCGCGACTAAGCTGAGCATAAATATCAGCCATGCGATATCCAGCTTCGGTTGAGAACTGAGAGACACCATAACTCGCCGTCTTTTGATAGGCTTTCATAGCTTTTTCCAAAGCTTTGGTTTTTTTAATCATGGTTTCGTTTAGAGGTAGTTTTAACTTGATTCGTTTGTACTGAATAAAGGCATCATTAGCCAAAACACTCGCAGCACCTGCCGCCAAGAAGCGCATACGGTCATCTGCAGCATCACCCAAGCTATCGACCTTCTTCATTTGTTTAGCTAACCAAAAGCGTCGCTTCAGGGGTTTATCCGTTTCTTTATAAAGTTGCGCCAAACGATGAGTCACCTCCATATAGACATCAGCTGGCTCGGCATAGGTATTCGCATAAAGCCGGTAACTGAGTATCGCCTCTTTCTTGTTGTCAGCCTTATCGTATAGCTCCGCTACGATAAACTGAATATCCTGCTTTTCCTGCTCGGTTTTTGCCAGCTTACGCATAATACGCAATTCTCCGGCCGCTGCTTCCCACTGTTCGGTTTCACGATAAGCCAAAGCCATTTTAGCAGGCAGCGTATCGAGTAAATTATGCTTTGGGTAACGCTTTCTGAAGTCTGAAATAACGTCGATAGCACGATGCCATTCTTTTAATTCAATCAAATAACCTGCGGCATCATATTCTGCGCTGGCTCTGAGGGTGGAAGTCGGAGCAACAAGCCCCACGCGAAGAAACTCGTCAACGGCTAGCAAAGTCTGCCCATCTGCCAACTTCGCCTCTGCCTGCTTAAAGACACTCGCAGCCAGGCTTTCAATTGTTGCAGCCCGGCGCTTGTCCTTTGCAGGCATTTGGGTCAATACCTCTTGATACGCACCTTCTGACAGAACAAAGTCATTTAAAGCATACAAACTGTGCGCTTTAATCAAACTACTTTCTAATAAGGTTTGTTTATCAAGCTTGGGCGCACCTTCAAACGAAGTCGGCCAGTCAATCAGGCGCTGAGCCAAAGGTAATGCCCCCTGATAATCTTTCCTGTCAAAATACTCAGAGCTCACGAGGTACAAAACCGGAACCGCTCTATTGTCTTGCTTGTGAATATCAACAAAACGCATTTGAGCCTGCTCCCGCTTAATACTTAAGCTTTCCAGAAGAGCTTGCCTTGCCTCTTGCTCTGTTGGCAGCTTATCTTTTGGCAAGGCTTTGATGCTCTTTAAGTAATCATCATAGAGCAGCACGGAAGCGTAAGCCGCATCACTACGACCAGAAAATTCTGAGAACTCATAACCAGCTCTTTCGAAAGCCGAGATCGCTTCTGGAAAATGTGACAGTTGTGTCTCGCTCTCAGCCAATAATACTAGGCGCTCTGGCAAGTCTGAATGATTGGGAAAGGTCTCGGTAAAGGCACGGTTATATCGAGCAGAAAGCGTATATTCATCGAGCGTTTTTTGCTTGCTGGCAGAACGTTTCTTAGCAGCCTTGCGTAACTGGCCGGCTTTAACGTAATGGCGATCAGCTAACTCTTTTAACAGTGGCTCCAGCTGTTCTTTTGTATAGCCCAGCGAGTCGGTAGCACCTTCAGGCTCTGGCTTCGGAGCATGCGTTTGCCAAAATTCACTGCCTAAGCCATAAGTCTCAACAAATCGCACTTTCTCGGGGTAGATATCTTTCTTAAAGCCTGCGTGAACCAGCACAGTGATGATCTGCATTTGATATTTTGGCGACCACAAACTCAGTGGCTGCCTGGCAATATAGTTCTTATAAACTAACACCGCGTCACTAAACTGCTCTTTATTCAACAGGAAGTCTGCATAGCTGGAGTAAACAACATGCTCATAATGTCGCTGGCCCGTTTCTGCAAACAGAGCCCCCAAGCTTTCTGCCCCACCCAAATAAGAAAACGACAAACTCATAACGCGCATTAAGTCTTCGACCAGAGTTTGATGCTGATTCGCAACCAAGGCCGAGGCTTTATCTTGATCAGCCGAGTCCTGACTTAACAATAAATCTAACACGCGGCTGTAGCTTACCAGCGCTAAAGAGTATTTTGCCTGTTTGAACAAACTCCAGCCTTGCATGTAGTGGGCGTTAGCCAAAAAGGGGCTTTCCTCTTTAGGCGCTTCAGTCAGAATCACGGCAGAAAATGCCTGCTCGGCCAGCCTATACAGTTCGTCAGTGAACAGGATCTCTCCGCGTCTAAATTGTACTTCGGCATAATAGTTTGAGCCCGGGTATTGCTCGGCAATTCGTGTCAGTATCTTCAGGTGTTGATCACGCAAACCTTTCAACTCATAGGTCTTTGCCAATTGATATAAGACGTGATCGTTATCTTCTCTGTCTGGATACTTTTCAAGCAGACCTAAATAAGCAGTGATAGCGATATCCAGCTCATCAACAGCCTGCTCTGCCATTAATAATTCACCTTTCTGAAGCTTAAGATCGGCTAAGCGATGCAGAACCTTCATTTGCGTTTCAGGGTCTTTCAGCATAGGTAGCAGACGAGTGTAATTCTCGATAACTTCTGAAATTTCAAGACTTAAAGATGCCTCTCTATCAATCATCAAGACAGCAGGCTGAAGTGAAGCAATACTTTCAGGCCCATATAAGGGATAGGTTCTGGAGTCAAATAGCTGGCAGCCTGACAAAGCAAATAACAAGGTAAGCAAGCATGCTGTTCTAAGTAAACTCACAAGCTAGCCTCCTCTGTCGTCATGCTGGTTTTCTCTGCAGAATCCGAATGATAAACCTGGTCTGAAATTCGGGCTAATGACTCTCGCGAAGCCTTCAAATAAACACCCGCTTCAGCGATTTGCTTTTCGTAATCCTGTTTGGCCAAAGCAACAAGTTTATTTCTTGCTTGCGCAAGACTCTGGTCTAACTCCGTTCTAATTAGCGCTAGCTGCTCTCTTCCTTCAGAAACTCTCTTTGCTAGCGCTTCATTGCCACCATCAGACTCCAGTTTTGAACGTAACTTAGCTTGATATTCATTAAATTCTGCCATTTCACGATCGAGTGCACGAAGTTGTTTGACCGCCTGCCAACGATTGTCACTAAAGGACTCACTCAACCACCAATCGTAATAGGCTTTAACTCGATTCAAGCGCCGTTCGTAACGGCTACGCTTGCGATGATCATGTGGAATAAGTGCTAACGATGACTCGGCTTGCTCAATTTTCTTGGCATATTTAATCTGCTCCTCATTCATAAAGAATCGCAAGTCTTCAGTCTCGCTGGCATGATTAATCGCCGCAGCAAACCTGTCCTGCTCATC
Organism: Oleiphilus sp. HI0043; assembly: GCF_001634935.1. Lineage (NCBI taxonomy): Bacteria > Pseudomonadati > Pseudomonadota > Gammaproteobacteria > Oceanospirillales > Oleiphilaceae > Oleiphilus > Oleiphilus sp. HI0043. Next base: position 5,028 of record NZ_LWEY01001756.1, read on the forward strand.
TTCCCAGTGTGCAGCGTCCTGGTTCTCCATCGCTTGCTTTGTTTGCTGTATTTTGTCTTCACGAAGCGCAATACGCGTTGCCATCATGGTGTCGAATGAGTCCAGCTGGCTAGCCCATTGAGATAAAGATTCTTCTAACTTATACAGCTCATGCAGCTCACTTACCTGGCGCTGAAACGCATCCGTTGCCAGAAGGTGTGCAAAGCTATAGTCATTAGGCTGAACATTTAGCATGCCATAGGCATCATTCACTAACTTCGCATCACCTAAGGGGCGTGAAAGGTTCAAGGCGGCAATCAAACGCGACTCATCGACCTCTTGTGCTTGTCTGCCAAAACGCTCTTGTAAAGATTCATAATGCTCAACAGCCACTCGGTAGCTTTGGAGTGCAAGCTTTGTTTCACCCATTTGCTCGTACAGATAGGACAAAGCATAAGGCACTTGCTGTAACCAGGGCGTAAATTGTGGGCGCTCTTTCAACAACGTTAAAGCTTCGAGCGCCAAGCCGTGCTGACCAAGGTTAGTCGCAGCAACTGAATAAGCGAAAAGTGCCTGGTCAGATAACAGACTATCTTTTCTGATTTCGCGTAAGACACCTAAAGCGGATTGATTATCTCCCTGCTGAAGGTATAGCTGCCCAAGGCTTAGCAAACACTGTTCTCGTAAGTTAATACGCTCCCCAGCACCAACATCATTCGACTGACTATAGAGTTCATCTATTTGATTAAGCAAACCAGCTGCCAAGCGCTTCAAATCTCGCAAAGCAACACTTCGAACCACTTCATAGTTCGCATTAGACGCTGCCGCTAGTCCACCAACGGCGGCATTATACTGAAGGTACTGTCGCCATAAGTTGCCAGGAGGAATCTGGCTAATCAAGCTTGCAAGCATAAGGGGTTTATTTTCTTGTTTGATACTATGATCCCGTCCGATCAATAGTCCTTTCATATAGAGCATTTCATGGAACAAATGAGGCTTTTCCTTTCGCAAAAGCTGCATCTGTACTTTGTCAAAACTTTCTGAAGAGCGCTTATCATCGGCGGTAAGGTAGAAGACCTTACCTAAGTAGTACCAAGCCTGGTTACGATCGCTCAATGAAATTTGCTTGGTTAGAAGCGTCTCAAATACTAGTTTGGCCTCTTCGACCATTCCGTAAGAGAGCATCAGCCCCCCCTCCACTAATTCGGGATGCTGGCCATGCCCCTGGATTCCGGAACGGAGCTTGGCAACATTTAGCGCGCTCAAAGCTTCAAAGAAATTTCCTTGATGGTACTGGAACAGTACCTGACCGTAATTTAAGTCTTGAGCACGTTGATATACCGGGTACTCATCAACCAGCTTTGCTTCTGAAGACTGAGCAACACCCGTCCACAGACTCACGCAGAGAATACACAAGGTAATCAGTGCTTTCACAAAGCGCTGAGTTTGCTCAGGAAGATAAGTTTTTAGCACGCTAGTTCCACTCAACGATTTCGACATGAGGTTGATAGTTTTCACTTTGGTCGCTTATCTGAATCTCTAGCGAAGCAATATCACTTGTCTTTTCAAATAGCGTGCTGGCAGCCTTTTTGTACTCGCGCTTATCAGGCCCGAGCCCGCTTACAACGGCCGTTAGCTCGTGCTCGCCACTCTTCAAGTTACCCATATGCAAACGCTGCATACCGCCCTTTCGTAATGCTGTGACTTGACGCTGCGTATACAAATGGCTAGCAACAATTTCATCATTCAGCTTTAAGGTCACACTGTCAGGCTTGAAGAATTTACCCGTATCCAGACTCAGATAAACAACAAACTGGGTATTTGCCGGAAACAGCAAATCTTCTTCCAGAATAAACAGGTCTCGATTCAGCTTGATGACCTTTTTCTTCAGCTGCGCCACACTCAAGGCAACAGGCTTGTCCGCCACAGGCGCAGACTGTTTTTCGATAACCGCACCCGGCTCGGTCGCTGACTCCTCACCAAAGCTACTCACTGAAACTAGGCATACAGCAAACAAGAGTATGCTTTTCAATGCTTTTCTGGTCGCTTTATTATTCATCTAACTCTTCCCCAATTCTCTCTAATATTCCATCGTGACCGATATACGCGTGACCCACGCATCGAAACCATACAAAGGTTCGTTTCCTGCAACAGTAGAAGGTTTGGTCACATCTCTGAAGTTGTCATAGGAAAATTCTAAGTAATCAACCAAAGCCGTTAGCTTTAGCCTATCTACATGTGGAATGGCACCTTTGCCAAAAATATAACTTGCTCCTAAACCAATCGTATAATCACTAAAGGTACTCAATTCCTTATCGCGCCCCATAAAGTCTTGTGAGTCCTGAAAGGGGAAAAGGTCACTATAAAAGTCTGCACTGGTTTGCTGGTAATAACGATATCGGCCCTCAAAGACCCAAGAAGGACCAACCGGATGAATATATTGAAGTTCGAAGGTATCCGCTTCTATCCCCCAGCTGTCAGTGAAATAACGATACTCTGCTTTAATCGATGCTCGATACGGCAAGTAGTAAAGAGAACGAAGTGCAACAGCTGTACTGGTTCGTGTTTGCGGGTATTTTTCAGTGGCTGTCTCGAAAGATGAACCACTCTGATAGCGGTATACGCGATAGGGGTTATTCAAATAACCTTCGTCAGTAATAATATCGACGTCCACGCCAAAGAGCATATTCTTCGTGATGACTTGAGATAGCCCCAGTTTGTAGTTCTGCCTGTCAACATCTTCAGAAAAGTCACTCTGAATCATTCCCACTTCATCCCAACCTCTGGAATAACCCAAGCTCAAGTTAGTTAAATCACCAAAGAAATCTTGTGAAACAGAAACAAACACCGTGTCTGCTGAGAAGTCATTTTCTTCACTGTTGGTATAGCCCGCGCTCACTATCGTTTTCTCATGAAGAAAATCTACCCCGGCACTGTACTCAGTTCGCTCTTCTTCATAAGCACTAGCAGTGGCGCGCACGTCAATAGACGCCGACGACACTGAATCAACATAGTAATGTCCATTCAGGGAAAAATTCGTACCGGCACTTTTTCTTACCAGAACAAAGGGGCCATTAATATCCATACCACCGCCTTCGTAACCATGATACAAGGCGTCAACCGTATCAGGAGGAAGCGTTGCTGTATTACCTACTGCACTGATCACCAGGGAATTGACAATAATTAACAATTGAAAAAAGGATTTAAAAAAAGGCACCTTGGCTTTCATTTTAATTACAGCCACAGCCACCTCCTGCGCCACCCTCTGCTCCACGAGCAGACTCCCTTGCCTGGTATACATGGTGAATGTATGCACCCGCAGCCCCATGTCGATCTAAGCTCATAATAGGGTCGGCCAGATTACTTCGCTCATAGGGTTTTACCCACGGCTTAATTTCACCGCAAGCCTGCAAGCCACCGAAAGACAGCAAACAGATAATTACGCATATGACTGCTTTAATACTGTTCATATTAGGAACCCGTGAACTATTCTCTGATCAACTGTTTAACCTGGTTTGCGTACTCTTCTTCATAGCCGGGCTTATATCCGCGATGTAAAAAGCGCTTGTTGCCATCGCGATCAATCATCACAGTTGTCGGCATCGCATCCACCTCGTACATCTCACTTACCTTGCTTGTCGAGTCATAGACCACAGGAAAATCAACCGGCACAGCTTTCAAAAAGCGATCTGCATCAGCTGAATCTTCATCCACATTGACCGCTAAAATGGTAAAACCCAAGTCTTCATATTTGGCAAAAATATCATTCATCAAGGGCATTTCCTGACGACATGGCCCACACCATGAAGCCCAGAAGTTCAGCATCACAACTTCTCCTTTTAACTCTTCAAGCCGGATATTGCTTCCTTGATTACTTTTGAGCGTAAAGTCGGGTGCCGCGCCACTCAGTTGCTCAGCACTCGATAGGCCAGATAAACTCAACAAAGCGGCTGTCACTAGAGACTTGGCTATGGTCATTCGCATATTGATTCCCTCAATTCTTTTCAGTAAATACTTTCATTTTTTAAACCCTTCCAAGCATGCCTAGAAGAACAGGGACACACCCATTCCCAGCTCTGAGTTAAAACTGATTTTCTCAGGCCCTACGACATCTATTTCGTAAAAGTGCTCTTTCGCTGTAAAGTGTAAAGAGACAAAATCAGTCAGTAGTAATTGGTACCCCAATCCGACTACCCCCGTTAAACGGGTTTCTCCGGCAAAGTCTGTTGCACCAACAGCTGCAGATACGTAAACGTTATTGTTAAAGGCATAATCTCGGCCAAAATAGCTTTCGCCAGGAAGCTTAAATGCCACCCCAAAGTTATAGTAAAGGTAATCACGGTCATCACTCGATAACACCTCTACAGCACCAAGGGTCTCAAAGCTGCTTTGCCCTGCTTCACTCATCCCGATATGCGTTTCAAACATCAGGTTTCCACTTAAATGAAACGCCAGACGAGTGCCGTAAACCAATGCAGACTCGAAATCTTCAATGTTCATCACGCCGGTAAATACGCCGAGCTCAAAATTCTCTGAGTCGATCATTGCCTCATCAAGCACTACCGGCTTTACATCAGGCTCTATTAATGGGCTATGTTGCTCAGCACAAGCATTCCCCACCACCGCTGACAGGGTTAAAACCATCAACCAAATACATTGTTTGCGCTTCTTCAAAAGAACACGCTTAATCCAATTTTCCATTCTGTCGCTTCTTCGTTGCTTTCACGGTTAGTAAAAATTTTATAGTCCTTCACTTCCATACGAACAAAATAACGGTCGCTCAAGTAATATCGTGCCCCTATACCGGCATGAATAGATTCTTCGTCCCGCTTTGCTTCTTCAGATAAGGTCGCCTTGGGGCTGATAAATACCATGCCCGCCCCTAAAGTAAAAAACGGTGAGAACTTCCAGGAAGGAAATGGCTGATGAAGCAAGTTCACGCTTGCGACTTTTATCTCAGCCGAATCACCCAGCACCTGACTCCCCCATAATTCAAGAGATATGTTGTTGGTCATCCAATAGCCCAGATAAGCCGAATTAAGGGCTGCTTTGTCAAACTGACCACTCATCAAACCTGCTTCCCAGCGACGTGTATTGAAGTCATCAAAGACTGGTTCTGTGATCTTCACAGTTTCGCCATTAGCGTCTTCCATCTGCAATACATCAGCAATATTCAACCAACCTTCATTACCTTTGCGATCACGAACTTTTAACCACTCCGTCTTTCGAGTTGAAACTTCTAGCCACTCCCCTTTTTCGCTGATATGGAATACAGGGAAACCTTGCGCGGGGCCTGTGCGCCATTCCACAAAAGGAAGTACCACTTTAAGCTGAGGCGCAAATACGGTAGACCCGGCATGGTCTTCACGAGTTTCGGCCTCACTGGCTAAAACAGGCCATGAGAACAGCGACAAAATGAAGACCACCAAGCAAGAATACTGGCAGCGTGTTAAGCCTGACATAAATATCCTTTTTTAATCATGCAACGTTCAACTCTTCTCTACACACGAGGAAAATCTCTATGTAATCAATACTAGTTAATTGGTGCCGCAAAAGGGTCGTTAAAGTATTGCGCCCCAAGGTCCAACCATTCAGAAATCAACTTAAGCTCGGATAAAGTGAGATCACCTTCATGAGAACCACCTGCTTCAAACAAGTCTAAAAATTCCCCACTTCTCAAAGCACCTGCTGTATTCATAGTTGGCCCCACTGGTACAGTTTCCTGGACGTAAATAATGTTTTCGAATTCATCACGAAGCGGCTCACCTTCGTCATCCAACACTGGCTGATCGCTATCGACTAAGCGGTCAATTAAAATGCCTTCAACCAGTTCAACTTCATTATCATTAAATAATAGCTCACGATAAGACTTATAGTGATCTGGATCGTCAGTTGAAGGACCATTACTCAAATCCAACTGCTCAACCGGAACTTGAGTTTCCCCTTCACTGTCTACATTACTATGACAGGATGTACAGGTACGGTCTTCTTCAAGTTCATCGACGATACGTGATCTCGGCACCGACCATAGAGAATGAATATGTGTTTCATAGTTCACCACTATTCGACACCCTAGTCCCCAAGTCCCTTCACAAGTTTCCTTAATTGGCATTGGTGTCGTTAAATCTTCATAAGCATAGCTAATATCATTGTCTGTATCGGCAGGAACGACCCACTCATCAGTATAAGTAATATCAGGGCTTAGATTTCGAATACCATAATTTTCGGTATAGGCCTGCGCCATGGTTTCCCCCATTAGCACACCAAAGGGTGTATCTTCATCAGGCCCGGCAGGAGACGTTCCCGGAAAAGGAAGACCAACAGTCTCTGCCCCCGTATTGACCGGTTCAGGCCCAGCGCCATTACGCCCATGCGGGACTTCGCTTGCACCCGTGTGGCAACCGTTACATTCTATTAATTCCCCTGGAGCGACTTGCAGCCAGTTTTGATGACGCTCACTAGTACGCTGCCCTTTTTCATTTAATACGCTAAGTGCAAAAGCAACATTGGCTGGTACGGTCACCATTACAGATCCATCTGGTTCAATAGGAACATAACCCAGGATTTCCCGCATAGATTGCGCTCGACTTCTACCAAAAGCGGAGTTATCAAAATCACGTACGTTTTCATCAGGTATTGAAACAGCCTTCTCGATTCTTAGAAAACGTTGAGGACGCTCAGAAGGCTCTGTCACCTCAGGATTAGCAAGCGCCGCTAAACCGGCAGGAGACGTATCTTCACCATCAAAGTCATAGACACTGCGAATATGAATCGCTCCTAAACCATTACCAAAGTTTTCCAACTCTACTGGAACGTAGTCTTCCGGTTCTGGCCGACTTGTAACCAACATCACCTGATCGTAGCGATTACCTTCACTCGGTAAGGCAACCACTTTTAAGGTCTTATCGCTCGCATCATAGACATATAAACCATAGAGAGGTGTCGCGGCTTCATAGGTATCTGAAGCGAGTTTCTCTTCGGTACAATATTCTGGCTGGCCTTGTTGATCACCATCTGTTTCAGCATCGATATCGATCAGGGCAACACGACATAAGCTCCAGCTCACCAAGTAACGGTTTGAGCCATCATAAAGCGGTACAAAAGCGCCATACTGACCATTTATCGTTTGTTCATCACTTGAGGTGACCCCGTCAATAATCGCGACTTGCGCCTGCCCTTCAATTGCGTCACTGCCATCGATGGCACGGTCTGCATCAATGAATTCATCCAAATTAATCTCGAGAGGTTGTGCGGCAAACGTAGCGCTTTCGAAGGTACGCAATGAAACCGCAATATTACCGTTTTCTAACTCTTTAGGTTTCAAGAACTGAACTTGGTCACCGTCTTCACCTGAATCATGGGAATGGCGGCCATAGAGGTAATTCAAGCCTGTACCGTCGGGGTTAATCTCGTATAAGTTAACACCATTGTTTCGTGTTTGCCCCGCGTTATCCCAACGAGAAAACAGGACTTTGCCGTTATTCAACAGGATAGGGTCTAGATCGTGGCTTTGGTTAAAGGTAAGTTGCTGAATATTTTGTCCATCACCATCCATAATATGAAGGTTAAAGGCGTGTACATTTCGCTCTTCATCAAGTGCAGGATAACCCGTCTTACCTTCATTCAATAAAACAGCCTTGGCACGCGTCTGGCGCGTTGAAGTAAATAAGATACGATCACCTGGAAGGTAGCTGGGTGAAATATCATGCCCATCTTCAGCCCTGACATTCAGCGTACTATCAAAAATACGGCGGAGCGTGCTGCTCTCTATATTATATTCCCAGATATTCCAAGTAGGCTGATCTTCTTCATCGGCATTCTCTATCTCTGGCGCACGCATCGAGAAGAGTAGTTTCTTACCATCATAAGAAGTACTGAGGTCACGTACATCGTAGAGCAGCTCACCGTCGTCGTTTAAGAACGATTCATCAGCAAAGGCTGCCGAAGAAATATCCACCGTTTGAGCATCAAGTGATGCTTTTTGCTTTAGGTATAAAACAGCACCAGGACGAAACGATTGCGGCTCAGCCGCATTATCTGGCTCAACTTCGCCCTCATCGTTTTCTATAGGTCTTTCTATATAGGCTAAAGGTAAGTCAACTACAACAGGATCCGTGCCATCAGAGCTACAGGCAACAATAAGAGGCAGGCTGGTAATAGCAACAAGGCACAACAATACCCGTCTCAAATAGCCGGGGCTTGAAGGCTTCGGTAATCTAAAATGCCTTTTGAAGGCACGATTCAGAAAAACCGAAACGTAAAAAAATGTTAACCTGACATGCTTCACAATATTCTCCCTATTCGACATAATCGAGCCCAGTTAAGGACTTAGACAAGGATTATGTCTCTCAGTATGTCTTCTTCCTAAGTACATTCCAGCGCATTTGAGTTACGCAATGTAATGGTGAGCACTGCCACACAAAAAGCGTCTATCATCTTCAATTAAACTTCAAACATAGAGCGTTTGGGTCAAATTTAAATAAGCTCCGATCCAAAGAAGGAACAAGCTATGAATGTATTTCCTGTATTACCTAAGCTACTGAAACAAATTAAGCACGACGGTTTCTGGCAAGCAGCTATGACGCCAGCATATACAAAAACATTGATCGGAAAAATTAAGCTTATGCACCAGCGCATGAAATTTCTGTCACTTATACTTCTCTCTACACTATTCGTGAGCTCGACTCTAACGGCCGGGGAACGAGAGCAAGCTAAACGTATACATGACAGAATAGCGGGTGTGCCCCCTACTGCAAGTGTACTCGACTCTATGGCGGCGGATATTTTGGCGGGCGAAGCTAGCAATGCGGCCTATACGGCAATGGAACACACTGCTTTCTATGACGTTACGCTAAAAAACCTTGCAGCCCCCTGGACAAATGAAGCCATGTCCAGCTTTGTGCCCTTCAATGACTATATGGCAACCGTAATTGGTTTAGTACGCGATGACGCAGACTTTCGGTCAGTTCTATATAGCGACGTGCTCTATGTCGGAAATTCTTCACTTGGGCTACCAAACCCGAGCATCAGTAGCAACGCGCATTATGAAGCTCTGGAAGATGGCGGACACAGCCTAAAAGAGTATCTGATTGCCAGCACTCAGTCGGAACAATACAACATCCCTAGCGCTGCCGCTGCCGGTATCATGACCACGCGCGCATCCGCTCATGCATTCATGAAAGACGGTACCAATCGTGCACTGTTCCGTTTTACCGTGTTAAACCACTTATGCAACGATATGGAGCAACTTAACGACACCTCCTTACCACCTGACCGCGTCAGGCAAGATGTTTCGCGTAGCCCTGGTGGCGACAGCAGAATCTTCTTAAACAGCTGTGTAGGTTGTCATAACGGCATGGACCCTCTTACCCAAGCGTTTGCTTACTACAACTATGATTACAATGTTGAGAATGACCCAGAGGGTTTAAACGGCCAAATGGTCTATAACCAGGAAGGCATGACCGATGCGAGCACTGGCAGCCGCGTACAAGCAAAGTATCACATCAACGCTAACAACTTTGAGTTTGGCTATATCACGCCAGATGACAGCTGGGAGAATTACTGGCGCTCAGGAAGAAACCAGTTACTGGGATGGGATTCCACCCTCCCCGGCTCTGGAAATGGCGCTGCATCCATGGCACAAGAACTTGCACATTCCGAAGCCTTTGCCGAATGCCAAGTGAAAAAAGTTTTCCAGAATGTCTGCCTAAGAGAACCATCAGACGCTGCTGACCGAGCTGAAGTTGCATCAATGGTCACATCATTCAAAAATAGTGGATATCAACTCAAAAGAGTCTTTGCAGATTCAGCCACCTACTGCATGGGCGAATAGGAGGATATGACAATGAAAGCAACTAATACCTTAAAAAGCATTTGTTTATCACTCCTTGCCCTAATTCTACTTAGCGCCTGCGGTACTGACAGCGGCCAGGAAAATACCGACAACCCTAACACTAGCCAAAACACCAGTACCGATGAGTATCTAGGCCCTGCGCCAGAAACTGACGATGCTCTAAAGTTTCAGACCGAGTTTTGGGAAAATATCGTTACTGAAAACCGCTGCGGCGCTTGCCACGGTGCTGATGGTCAGTCCCCTAAATTCGCACGCTTCGACGACGTTAACCTGGCACTTGCTGATGCCAGTAGCTTGATCGATCGAGATGACCCGGCAGAATCGGCTCTTATCACGAAAGTTGCAAACGGCCATAATTGCTGGGCATCTAACGGACAAGGTGGCACCGATATCGGCACCTGTGTAACGATTCTCACTGGGTGGGTCGAAAATTGGGTGGGTGACAATACTGCC
>NZ_LWEY01001757.1:0-563 GCF_001634935.1 Oleiphilus sp. HI0043
GCATTCTAGACATCAAGGAAGGAGCCCTTTCTTGCTTTACACTATTTCCAGAGACCTGCTCTTCCTTATGTTCCGGGTCTGAGCCTGGAAGAGAAAGAAGTGTTACTTGGTGTTCCATCTTTCTAAATGCATTGACGATTCCCATAATATGGACACCTTCAGCACCATGCCCACGAGTTCTATGATGGTAAACTATGTTCATAATTAACTAATCACCTTAAACTGAATCCCTTGCTTCTCCCATAGAGGAAGCATTATCTCTAGCACCTGCACACACTTCTCAGCGTCGTCGTGAAATAAAAGAATTTCACCATTTACAACCGGTTTCTGCTTAAAGTTTTCAACAATCTGATCAGCACTCAGATTGGAATAATCTAATGAATCGTAGCTCCAATGCACTGGACGAAATTTGTTTTTCACTAACGAAAACAGCAAACCAAAACTCCAGCGCCCTTGCGGCGCCCGAAACAACCTGGAACCCGACTGTTCCAGCTTACTAATCCAAGCATCCGCATCATTTGCCTGTTTTAGCTGTTTACCTAGAGGCAAACGCCCAAAATCAA
>NZ_LWEY01001758.1:0-1343 GCF_001634935.1 Oleiphilus sp. HI0043
TCTCTTTACCTGATATACATGAGAAGAGCACCGTCAATCTGAGTGACTATAAAGGCAAAGTGGTACTGGTAGATTTTTGGGCCTCATGGTGTGGTCCATGCCGTCAGTCGATGCCCGAATATAATCAACTTCGCAAGCGCCTGCACAGTAAACAAAACGGTAAAGACTTTGAAATTCTTGCTGTCAATGTTGACGTCACCACTGAAGAAGCGATGCGTTTTCTTGAACAGTACCCAGTGGATTTTCCGGTACTGGAAGAACGAAGTGGGAAATCCCAACAGGCTTACGAGCTACTCACCATGCCTACATCATTTTTGATAGATCGAGAAGGTTATATTCGCATTGCTCATCAGGGGTTTAACACGGGGTTTATTCGTTACCTCGAGAAAGAAGTCAACATGCTGCTTCAGGAGTAAACATTTAGTCTTTACCGTTTTCCGTTATTAGATTCGCATTAGTCCCATTTTCTTTGATACATTAGCGCTTCAGAACACCTTTTTGACTATCAATAATTACGGTAAAGATCATGGCTCCTAAAGTTATTCAGAACTGGCATACTGTTGTGAAAACACGAGATATCAATGCTCTAGACAATTTATTGGCTGATAACGCCACGATGTTTTCTCCGGTAGTTCATACTCCGCAAAGAGGCAAAGCCATTACAAAACTATACCTAATGGGCGCAATGCAAACGATTGCGAATGAACACTTCAAATATATTCAAGAAGTTTACAACGACCATTTTGCCGTGCTCGAATTCGAAACCCTTATTGACGGCAAAACCGTCAATGGTGTCGACATGATCACCTGGAACGAAGATGATCAAATAACTGAATTCAAAGTCATGCTGCGCCCTCTTCAGGGCATCAATGCCGTTCACAAGGCAATGGGTGAAGCGCTCGCAAAATTTCAACAAGGACAATAAACTCGTCATCACGGGGAAGCTCGCTGTGCAGTTTTCCTAATGACAAGCCAAATAGAGATTTATTGATATGAAAAGATCCTTGAAACTCCCAAGTCCTTCAAATGTATTAAGCTATGTGGTGGCTACATTAGCGATCATCGCGACGCTCTATGGCCTAGTGCTTGGCCTGCGCCTGGTTCCACCAGACCAGCTACGAATAGCAGCGGGAGTAGAAGGTAGTGCCTATTATCAAATAGCGCAACAATACCGAGAAATTTTAGCTGAGGATGGTCTTCAATTAGAGATAGTCGAAACCGCTGGTTCACGCGAAAATAGTAAACTGATTGATGCCACGAATAGCACGGTAGACATCGCCCTGATCCAAGGCGGCATTAAATCAAGCAACCCCAATATCAACGCATTGGCAGCCGTCTTTCCA
>NZ_LWEY01001759.1:0-1033 GCF_001634935.1 Oleiphilus sp. HI0043
TCGAGTCATTTAAGACATAGAGAACCACCAAATCCAGTGACTTTATATCACGCTCGGTTAGATCTGACTTATCAGATTCAAAATGCACACGCGTTTTCTCGACCTGCCTAAAATTAACCGGCAACAAACCTGCTATACAATCAAGATAGCCATTATAGATTGACTTGAAATTAACACTATTAATTCTAACCCTGATTGAATCATCGCTGTACCAAGCTTTCCGGGTAAAAGTTGGCGTCATGCCTTCTAATAGGCCCTGCATCATATTAGTCGCTTTAGCTCTAGGCACACTTAAAGGCTGATCNCTATCTACAACGTCGACATAACCCAGATCCTGAATTACCTTGCCCGGCTTCCAAGATGAAGCCTCAACCACTAACGCCGCTTTACCCGGTTTCATAGGGTTATTATTAGTCATCGTATAGAAGCGCAGGTTCTCTCCTGCTTCATGATAGAAGACACCCTTACCATAATAAGGAATATCATGAACCAGACTGCATTCGAATATAGAGGAAGACAGGTACCACTGACTCTGATCCAGCTCTGCGCTATAGGTTTTGGCATGGGCAAGGCTTGATAAGCAAGCTAACACGACTCCTAACATTAAGCCTCTTACAAAAGTACTACCGCGCTTCAAATCGGACACCTCACAAATTCTCTTACCATAATAAATCGGATCAGCTCTTTTTGTAGCAAGCCCCTAATAAGGTATTTTCCAAGTCACATAAAAACTGAAAACAAAACCTGGCAATTCTTTGCCCTATCATAACCTTGCTCTGATATACTGTCGCTACAACTTGGCCGACTTAGCCACGCAACGGAACAAATAAGGACAAACCGTGCCAAACCAATCTGAAAAATGCAATTCTCACGCCATATCCAATCGCTTTCGGGGCTTTCTTCCAGTCGTGATTGATGTTGAGACCGCTGGCTTTAACGCAAAAACCGACGCTCTACTAGAAATAGCCGCTGTTATTATCAGCATGAAGACCGATGGCGATCTCTACCTAAAAGAAACTGTACATTGCAATGT
>NZ_LWEY01001760.1:0-743 GCF_001634935.1 Oleiphilus sp. HI0043
ACACAAGATTAGCATTGCGTTAGAGGAAATGAATATTCCTTACAAAGTAATCACTGTTGACCTATCTAAGGGTGAACAAAAAACGCCCGAGTATATCGCTATTAACCCGAATGGGCGAATACCGGCGATTATTGATCACGACAACGAAGGTTTTACTCTTTTCGAATCGGGGGCCATCCTGATCTACCTAGCCGAAAAGTCGGGAAATTTTTACGCACATACACCTAACGAGCGCGCGCTTATAAATCAGTGGCTAATGTTCCAAATGGGCGGAATTGGTCCAATGATGGGGCAAGCAAATGTTTTCTTTCGCTACTTTCCAGAAAAAATCCCCGCAGCTATTGACCGTTATCATAACGAGGTAAAGCGTTTGTTTGGAGTACTTGACTCTCACTTAAGTGAACATGAGTACCTGGTAAACAATTACAGCATTGCAGATATCGCAAACTGGGCTTGGGTTCGAACCCACAACTGGTCGGGTGTTGAAATCGATAGCTATCCAAACTTGGAAAGGTGGGTAAAAGCAATATACGAACGGCCGGCAGCATTAAGAGCCATTGATACGCCAAAGCGCCCTCGCTCAGAAAAAGTCGTTGCTAGTGGGCAAAAGATAATCGTTACCTGACAGACAGCGCTAATCAATTAAAAAGCGGGGAGCAGTGTGCTTCCTTGCGCACTACTCCCCGCTACCCAAGCTGAAGTCTTGCTGACCTCTTGGTAGGTTGATAAACCCTCATCACAGA
>NZ_LWEY01001761.1:0-592 GCF_001634935.1 Oleiphilus sp. HI0043
AAAGCGTTTATCAGGAACAAATCATCTAGTGCTAACGGGTATCGCTGTGGCGAAGTTATCTGAGGGGAAAGCGGTAATTGAAGCTGATGTTGTGACAACAGAAGTGTCGTTTATGAAGCTGAGTGATCAGCAAATTAGGCAATATATCGCAACGGGTGAACCAATGGATAAGGCAGGTGCATATGGCATACAAGGCAAAGCGGCATTGTTTGTTGAAGGGATTGTCGGAAGCTATAGCAATGTAGTGGGCTTGCCTCTGGCCGAAACAGGGAAGATCTTACAGGCCTTCGATGTGCCTATTTGGCAGGAATAAGGTAAAGGCCAGTAGCGCTGGTTTAGAAGAGTACGGGGCTTAAGTAGTTTGCAATTGATGCCAGCAATATACCTAATCCCGCGCCACACAATACATCTGTCGGATAGTGAAGGCCGAGTACCATTCTCGAGAGGGCAATTAGAATAGAGAAGGGTACCAATAATACAGCGAACTCTGGCAGGTGCCATAGCACAACAGTCGAGAAGCAGGCCGCGTGCATTGTGTGTCCAGAAGGAAAGCTGTATTGATCTAAAGGTGCGCAGCCTTTATAGACATCTT
>NZ_LWEY01001762.1:0-678 GCF_001634935.1 Oleiphilus sp. HI0043
ATGTCGCTTTGCAGAATGTCAGTGTCAGTGTCGAGCAGGGTGACTTCTTCGCTTTATTGGGGNCTAACGGTGCGGGGAAATCAACGACACTTGGTATTGTTTCTTCCTTGGTTAATAAAAGTTCTGGAGAGGTCAAAATATTTGGCCACGACATCGATAAACAGTTGGTTAAGGCAAAGACCTGTTTAGGTGTGGTGCCTCAGGAGTTTAACTTCAACCAGTTCGAGAAGGTCCGTGATATCGTTATTACTCAGGCTGGTTATTATGGTATTCCCGTTTCAGAAGCTGAGGAAAGTTGTGATCATTATCTGAAGAAACTGGGCTTGTGGGATAAACGGAATGAACCATCCCGTATGCTCTCCGGGGGTATGAAGAGAAGGTTAATGATCGCCAGAGCTTTAGTGCATAAGCCTAAATTGCTCATTCTTGATGAGCCCACAGCGGGTGTAGATATCGAATTGCGACGCTCAATGTGGGAGTTTCTAAAGGAAATCAATGAGCAGGGTACGACAATTATCTTAACGACGCACTACCTGGAAGAGGCGGAAGCGCTATGCCGCAACATTGCGATTATTGATCAAGGGAAAATTCTGACAAATACCAGTAAGCAATCTTTATTACAGCAATTGCATCTGGAAACCTTTGTGCTAGAACTTGATAAACCCATGAGCACTGTTC
>NZ_LWEY01001763.1:0-894 GCF_001634935.1 Oleiphilus sp. HI0043
TCCTGTTTTTTGCCAGTCATTTTCGGTCAGAAGAGATACGCTAGACGCTGCGTCCAGCTCTGACTCTTCAAATACTGATGCAACAGTTACTTTGAGGTTCATTAAGTCCTGAATGGACATTTGGACTGTGTGATCGAGATAATGAGGTAATGTATAAAGCGGCACCACTACATGATATTGGGAAGATCGCTATCCCTGATCATATCCTTAACAAGCCTGGTAAGCTAACACCTCAAGAGTGGGAGGTTATGCAGTCTCATGCCCAGATCGGTTACGATATACTTTCGACGTCTGACTTAGAGGTCTTGCGAGCGGGCGCGCTCATTGCAGGTGGGCATCACGAGAACTGGGACGGTTCAGGCTATCCAAACGGTATTGCGGGTGAAGATATTCATATCTTTGCGCGAATTGCTTCGGTGGCAGATGTGTTCGATGCGCTGGTGAATCGTCGATGCTATAAACAAGCTAGGTCTATAGACGAGACATTAAACTTCTTCAAAGAGATGAAAGGCACTAAGTTCGAGCCGCGTTTGGTTGATTTATTACTCGATACCCAAGAAGAGCTAATGAAAATTCAAGAGGCGCATGCCGATTAGGCATGCGCATACGATACTAGGTTTTACGCTTAGAATGCTAAGGCAAAGCCTAGTAGTATCGATAGAGTAGCGAGACCGGATGCAACAATGATTGTCGCCATTGCCTTGTCTTGTTTGGCTGCATCAGAACGAGTAAACGACGCTCTATCTTCGAAGGTCATTTGTTTTAGCGGTGCAGCTAGCATTGGCTTCATTTCGTTATCAACTAAAATTGAATCGTTGGCTGGGTTGTCCTTGCCTGAGCCTTTTTTAGTTTGATGAGGAATGCCGTTAATTCGTGTCTGAAAAGTTGTATTTT
>NZ_LWEY01001764.1:0-784 GCF_001634935.1 Oleiphilus sp. HI0043
TGTTTACCGTATCAAGACTGAACTCAAAGCGCCGACCTTCGTCTATCAAGTGAGTGGTGAGTATGCGATGCATATGGCCGCAATAGAAAATGGCTGGCTAGACAAGGATAAAATTATTCTAGAGTCACTACTTTGTATCAAGCGCGCTGGCGCCGATGCAATTCTGACTTATTTTGCCAAGGACGCTGCGAAACTTCTTAGCAAAGGATAAAGATGTAACAATGTTCAGCTAGAATGGATTATCGCCCCTTTTAAAATACTTGGAGAATACAGACAACAATGAGCACGACGCATGACGAGCAAACAGCAAATAATGAGCTCCCTGCTATAGACCTCCTTAACCACGAATACTACGTGAACAGGGAACTAAGCCATCTGCAGTTCAACCATCGCGTGCTCAAACAAACGATTGATACATCGCACCCTCTCCTCAACCGTCTGATGTTTAGCTGCATATTCAGTAGCAACATGGATGAGTTTTTTGAAATTCGTGTGGCCGGCCTAAAACATCAGATCAAATTTGGTCGGGAGACAATTGGGCCTGACGGACTAAGCCCTGAACAAACCCTAGAAAAAATCAAACATATCGCGACAGATTTTGTTCGTGAACAGTATGAGATTTTGAATGATGTGCTTCTGCCTGAGTTAAAAAAAGAGGGGATCAGTTTTCTAAGACGCCAGGAATGGAGTGAAGCTCAACATGAATGGTTAGCTAATTATTTCGATAACGAAGTACTACCGATTATTAACCCCATCGGTCTCGACCCTTCACACCCCTTTCCTC
>NZ_LWEY01001765.1:0-809 GCF_001634935.1 Oleiphilus sp. HI0043
AAAGCGGTCATCACGAAAGAGTGGTTGAAGGAAGCATCAGAAGGTCTGATTGTTTTGTCCGGTGCGAAAGATGGAGAAATTGGCCGTGCTTTGTTGGCTGGGAGAGAAGACCTTGCTGTTGAGCTCTTGGAGCACTGGATGTCGGTTTTTTCTGATAGTTTCTACCTTGAACTTCAGCGTACTAATCGCCCTAATGATGAGGAATGCGTTCATCTGAGTGTTGCGCTAGCCGAGAAGTTATCGTGTCCGGTTGTTGCGACAAACGATGTGCAATTTCTGGCTGAGTCTGATTTTGAGGCTCACGAAGCCAGGGTTTGTATTTCAGACGGTGAAACACTCGATAACCCAAACCGGGAAAAGCTCTATAGTGACGCTCAGTACCTTAAAAGTGCTGACGAGATGTTGGCCTTATTCGAAGATATTCCCGAGGCCGTTGAAAACACGATAGAAATCGCTAAACGCTGCAATGTGGAAATTCGTTTGGGCGAGTACTTTCTGCCTCAATATCCCGTGCCTGAAGGCATGACAATGGATGAGTTTTTTCGCAAGCTTTGTCATGACGACCTGGATGAGCGCTTAAAAGTAATTTTGGCTAATTGTCCTGAAGACGAGCTTGAGGAACGGCGAAAACCTTATCTGGATCGCTTGAAATTTGAACTCGATATCATTCTTCAGATGGGGTTTCCCGGCTATTTTCTGATCGTAATGGACTTTATTAAATGGGCGAAGGATCATGATATCCCTGTTGGCCCGGGTCGTGGTTCAGGTGCTGGTTCACTTGTTGCATATGTATTGAAAATTACCGACCT
>NZ_LWEY01001766.1:0-667 GCF_001634935.1 Oleiphilus sp. HI0043
AGTTGCTCTTTAATCGTATCCATTATTGACATCGGTATTTACCTGTAGAGTTAAATCTTTCGCCACCTAGTTTACTATCTTTTGATAAGACCAACCATATTAGTCAGGTATTTTTTCAGAGTTTCTCCCCCCAGGCTCCGCCACCAGGTGTGTTGATCGTTAAAACATCACCCGCCCCTACCTTAAACTCTGCCTTACCATCCAGCACCCTAGCATTAAGTACATTTTTACCTGGGCACCCTTCAGCACCACCTTCGAGTCCCCACGGAGCTTTCGAGCGACGCTCAGTTAACAAAGTGACCTGAGCCGCCTGCTTAAACAGGTAAGAGCGGATGACGCCATCTCCACCTGAATGCTCCCCTATGCCACCAGAGCCCGCCCTAATACCGTATTGCATAACCTGCATCGGATAATGAAGCTCCAGGCTCTCTATGGGCGTGTTAAGCGTATTCGTCATATGACACTGGCGCGCAGTAATACCTTCAAATAACTCACCTGCCCCTGCTCCACCAGCGATTGTCTCGTAATAGTTCCATGGCGTCGGAGCTGTCCCTCCCATCGCAACATTATTCATCGTTCCCTGTGAGGCGGCAGGCACTTTAAGTCCTATTTGATGCAATGCTCCAAGCACAACATCTACAACACGCATACTTGTTTCAACATTCCC
>NZ_LWEY01001767.1:0-2429 GCF_001634935.1 Oleiphilus sp. HI0043
GTGTATTTTTTATCATTTCCTCAAACGAAGGGTGCGTACGCAACGCTTTTAAAGCGTCATCCTTAGTAGCCTCATCTCGATAGCTATCACTTTTAGCAATTGCGTTAGATAAATAGGAAAGCGCCTCCTCATATTGCTGCAGTGCCGTATAAGCACAGGCAAGCTGATAAAATGCATGTCCATTGTCAGGATCAAGCTCTAAAGCTTGCTGGCATAGGTTTGCGGCCCATTGTGGCTCATTGATTTCTAATACCGCATCCGCCTTGTAGGTCAAAGCTTCACAGTCATCGGGCTTGATCTTCAAAATGTCATCATAACTTGAGATTCGATTGCTGGGGCTTGTATCTTGTCCCGCCCTGAGCCAAAGAGATTGAACCTCTTGCGTAAGCGCCAGCGCTTTTCGGTTATCATCAATGTCTGAACTTTTCTGGCTGAGCTGATCCTCAAAGCTTTGTAAACGATGCTCATACTCGAGAACTAGTTTAGAAATTTGCTCATCTGCGATCGATTGAACCTAAACTCAACACCCAAAGCAACGTTGTTACCGACGAAAACGCCCAGCGCTGTTTCGAATAAAAACTTAGACCTTGCATTATCGCCGCCGTAACCGAGCAAACCGAGTTCATTTGCATTACTGTAGCGAATATTCGCATTCACAAAGCTAGTATGATGAAACAATCCGTCGATCCACGCTTTTGCAGCACTTAGATAGAAATCAGTTCCGCTGCTATCTTTAGCGCCAACAAGATTGATCACACCCGCATCAATGAGTCTTTTTTGCTGTGTACCGATACTGATTACCGGTAATGTGTCATAAACCAAATCGCCAAAAAGTCGAACCTTCAGACCAATAATATTTTGTCTCACCGATTGCGATAATGCATCAACATAAAAGTCCTGATGAGCGAAGCTGAATTCGATACGGTCTCGAAAATTAATCAAAGCTCCGTGCACGCTCATATTATAATCATCAACGTCCACTTCACTTGCGACTATGCTGAAACCTAGCTCGTCTCTAGTAGCGTACCCCCCTAACGGCGCCCAAGGAATTAAACCTCCTCCTGCACTACCTTCGATAGAGGTAACACCCGAAGTACCCAATAACTTACTACCCGCTGCATTAACAGAGCTTGTAAAAAACAAGATCAAAATTACTAATGCAATACAGAATTTCGGAGCATAATTCATTCTTCTATCTCACTTGGTCGTCAGCGCCAGCGCTTCTTATTAAACTTAGTATTTTTCGTTGATTTGATCTCAATGACTACGGTTTGTGGAGAATTCACATCAAACTCAGACACCTTAAGAGGCTTTGCAGTGTTTTTTAACAGAGGGTGCCATACAAAAAACTCTGATGGCACTTTTTCCGGCACAGCCAAACTCGCTCGACCTTTACTGTCTGTTTTGCTTGCATAAGGTGTATCTATAACCAAAATATACCCAAGCATTGAATCGTGTATATTGCACCCTAGTGCCACGACGCCTGGCGTTTCAAACTTGATAGGAGATTCCGGCTTGTCGGCGTAAAGCTTTATTTCAAAGCGCTTTGGCTCTGAAAACGAATAAACATGATGTCTAATATTGTCGCTATTCGGAAAGCTCACTAAATCACCGACCTGAGCAATCAATACATGAGGGGCGAATTGCCTATTTTTCTGATCCATTATCAAGTTCGATGGAATACGCTTATTGCCAGACAAGGAAGCATATTCAGATTCGACTTGAAAATAAACGACACCATCGACAAGTGCTTGGCCATTTTGATCTTGAAGCGTTATATCGACAATTCCAGCAGCCTGACAGATATTAAATGACAGCCATGTCACGATGAAGATAAAACCCCGATCGAATGTATAAAGATTTGTAGACATAAGCGAAAATAAAACTAACTGGCAACATTATTAGAGTTTAGAACGAACAGTCTAGACCATGTGATGAAACTCTGTTTTGTTATAAATACTTGGCTAAGCAATTGTCTAACTCGATTGAGCGGTCATATTACGAAAAGAAAGCGGCGTCATGCCAAAACGTTTTTTAAACTGCCTGTGAAAGTGACTGAGATTATTGAATCCTATGTCTAGGGCAATGCGAGTAATGTCCTTTTTAGAAAACGCGAGTTGCTTTGCAGCATCATCGAAACGCAGTTGCAGAACAAACTCAATTAGACTGAACCCATACTTCTGCTTGAATTTTCGTGTAAGCTGGCTCCGAGATACTGANAACCTCTTGCTCAAATCATCTAAATTGATATCTTCGACATAATGCCGTCTGACCCATGCAGTAATGTGATCAATATGATCGAAACTGATTTTAGAAAGAGCTGTGTCTTGATGCAGCCTCTCC
Source organism: Oleiphilus sp. HI0043 (assembly GCF_001634935.1). NCBI lineage: Bacteria > Pseudomonadati > Pseudomonadota > Gammaproteobacteria > Oceanospirillales > Oleiphilaceae > Oleiphilus > Oleiphilus sp. HI0043. The sequence continues at coordinate 2,344 of NZ_LWEY01001767.1, forward strand.
ATATGTAGAAGCAGCATTTTTATAAAGCAGTTTTCCGCAAATGATTGGTTCAAAAGAGAAGGTGACATCGAGAGTGCATCAACTTC
>NZ_LWEY01001768.1:0-1494 GCF_001634935.1 Oleiphilus sp. HI0043
CGATACATATTGCCTCGCAAACCAAAAGCCAGTACAACGCCTTCATCCTGTGTTCCGGCGACGCCGAAAAATGACCCGCTATATGGACTATCGAGAGTTTCCCAGGTTTCACCCTTATCGGTTGAGCGGTATAGCACGCCACCCTCACCAACAATAAATAGGGCACCACCCTTAACTTCGTTCACTGCATTTAAGTGAAAGCGGTCAGGGTTTTCAATTCGGCTACCATAGTTCTGCCAGGTACGTCCGCCATCGGAGGTCTTAAACAGAAAACCGTAAGCACCCACTACAAAACCTTCTTTTGAAGAACTGAACAACACATCCAGCAAGGGTTTACTCGCACCAACTTGAGCATCGAACTTCGCATCGTCTAAAGCGTAGCTAGCTTCTTCCAACTCGTATTCCAAGTCTTCCAGCTCATCTTCAGAAGCTGTTTCCATTTGTCGTTCAAACTGCTTCAGACGCTCTTCGGACTGAGTAATAATCATTTGGTTTGCCGAGTCACCGTCAAATTGCTTGACCCAAGTTTCTCCACCATCGCTAGTGTGCAAAATGACACCCGAGTGCCCTACAGCCCAACCGTGCGTTTGATCGACAAAACTTACTGCCGTTAACAATACCGATACTGGTACAGAAGCCTGAGCCCAGCTTTTTCCTTCATCATCAGAATAGACAATATGCCCACGACCTCCGACTGCAACAAGTCGGCTGCCCGCCTTGTCAACATCCAACAAGAGGCTATTCGTTGCCATAGAAGTTTTAACCGCGGGCGTTTTAAGTACATCTTCGACCGCATGAGCAGGAGTTATTAGACTTACAACGCTCAATGAGCTAGCCAGAACACCAACTTTTAACCTAGACAGTAGACTGTTCATTTATCAACCTTGTACATTTGAATATATCCCATCAGACACCCTCAATATTAGACATTTCAACATTAACCACGAAAGCCGCCTATACAATAGCGGCCCATATTCAGTGAATATTAAAACAACACATGCCTATTTTGAGTTTCTTTTTAAGCAAGCTGAAGAGCTCCCTTGCTCTATGTCTATATTTTGTTATCGGCCTCTACGTCTTAATGACGAAGGCTTAAAGTAACGCTTGTTTGGTACCTTATTTTCAAATACAGGTGCCTGTTTTTCTTCTGAGTATAGACCATTCACACTATAACGACGTGCTTGTAGATCGTGATATACATCACCACTGGACCAAACGCCTGGCAACTCATAATAGTTCTTTAAGAGCGCATTACTGACTCGCCAAAGTTCACCACGGTTATCGTACTGATCCACCATAGCAATTCCCCAGCTGTCTTCATCAACATAGAACACACGTTTTTTATAGATATGACGAGCCCCTTTCTTCAAAGTAGCTTCGACAACATGTACACGATGCAGTTCCCAGCGAACATATTCAGGATTTAAGTGACCCGGCATAACCAAGTCATCGTATTGAACACCTTTCTGACCGACCTTATAATTGTTATAAGGA
>NZ_LWEY01001769.1:0-852 GCF_001634935.1 Oleiphilus sp. HI0043
ACAGCAGGTGTATTGTCTTTAGTATTCTTACGAGCGCCGGCAGGGTCATCTAGGATTGAAGCACGTAAGACGTTATCTGGATGAGTGTAAGCACGACGTACACCTTCATTTATCATATCAGTCAGGCTTAATTCAGCATCCCACTGCACATCCATACCGACTTTAACGAATACAGTCACGATACCGGTATCCTGACAAATTGGTCGCTTACCTTCTGCACACATACGTGAATTGATGAGTATTTGTGCCATTGCATCTTTAGCAGCTTGGGAGTCTTCTTTTAAATACGCTTCATGGACGGCATCAATAAAGTCTTTTGGGTGATAGTAGGAGATAAACTGCAGGGCATCTGCAACGCTATCAATTAAATCTGCTTGACGAATTGTGGTCATAGTCACTCTCTAACGTTTTTCTTTAATTAATAAACTGCTGAGGCTCTTAAGCTTTTGGCCAGGCCCATGTTGTGTTTATCAATTAATACATGGCTGATCACCCACTCATCTTCTGAGCGATCAATTATTGGGGTACTGAATTGTACTCTGATTGAAGATGAGTTTGTAGTCACACCTACAAAGCTTAAACGACGGTTAAATTCGTTACAGCTACTAAGCAAGTGCATCTAATTCTTTGCGCTAAAAAATTAGACAAATTGCTTTTTCGTGTCTACGTTTAATCTAGGTCAAAATTTTTAGGCCTGGTGGTGTGTGTTGCTGAATTTAAACAGATAAAACCAAGCAAGCATCCACCATCTAGCCACTACTTATTTGAGACAACGTTTAGGAAAGGTCTTATCCATGTATAAAAAAACCTTATTAAGTGTCGCGATTGCGTCAGCATTATCATTAACAGGCT
>NZ_LWEY01001770.1:0-1014 GCF_001634935.1 Oleiphilus sp. HI0043
GCTGAATAGTCGCCCGCATATTCTTGTGTTATCAGGGTTGAAGGGCCTAAAAAGACAGATGCAACTGCCGAGCAAAGCAACGCTAAAGAAGTAAGTGAGAACGAGTATTGTACGAATAGTAAGTAGCATGCTTGAGTCAGTTATGTCCGTAGGCGGCGATTATTATCGAGAGGATGAGTGCGTAAAACGATTATAGAGCGTTTTGTGTCACAGCTATATTGTTATACAAGCCATAAATTGTAATAAAATTGCCTTGCTTGGCATAGGGCTGGCTATAATTGCTTACAACCTTGCCGTTGATCTCGTGATATAATCGGCCGTTTTTTAAGATTCGAAATTTGGGGATATAAAGTGATAAAGGTAGGTATTGTAGGCGCGACTGGCTATACCGGTTCGGAGTTATTAAGATTATTGGTGCTTCATCCGAAGGTTGAAATTACTGTTGTTACCTCGCGTACTGAGAAAGGCCGCCCTGTTGCAGATATGTTTCCTCATGTTCGTGGCTACATCGACTTGCCTTTTACCGATCCTAGCGTAGACGAACTAGCTGGCTGTGATCTTATCTTCTTTGCAACGCCACACGGTGTGGCTCAGTCAATGATGTCTGAATTTATAGATTCCGGCTTGCGTACCATTGATCTTTCAGGTGACTTTCGTTTGAAAGATGTAGATGTATGGGAAAGTTGGTATGACCAGAAGCATGCCTGCCCTGAATTAATTCCTCAGGCTGCATATGGCCTGCCTGAAATCTATCGTGAACAAATTAAAGATGCCAAATTAGTTGCTTGCCCTGGGTGTTTTCCTACGGTTATTCAGTTGGGCTTTTTACCTTTAGTTGAGCAAGGCTTAGTCCAGGCGGATCGTCTCATTGCAGATGCTAAAACAGGCACCAGTGGTGCTGGGCGTGCAGCTAAAGTTGGTATGCTGTTATCGGAATGCGCTGATAGCTTTAAAGCTTACGGTGTTTCCGGGCATCGCCATTTACCCGAGATCCAGCAAATTTTGAGTGAAGCA
>NZ_LWEY01001771.1:0-912 GCF_001634935.1 Oleiphilus sp. HI0043
CTATCGAATATTTCAGTATCTTGTTCAAACTGCTCAACAATCTGCTCTACTAATTCTGACACCTTTCGCCGGCTTGCAGGGTTCAAGGTAACACCTTTTGCGCCAAGCTGAGCAATACGGTTCATAACAGCTCTGACGGAGCTATTATGATCTTCAAAGAAACGCTCATCTTTCAGTAGCACTTTCAGTACTGGTACTTCAAGTTTAAGTAGGTGCTGTTTTGCTTCAGAACTAATACGGGGGTTATTCCGCATACTGTAAAAAAAGCGATCTACGACATCGATAGCAACCTTCTGTTGCTCATCGAGTGCTTTTTCAGTTCCCTGCTGTTTGAAGCTCTCCTCTACTCGGGACATCAAGCTAGGGCGTTCTTCCAGCTTGTCAGCATCACTAGCACCTTGAAGCTCAGCAAGGCCTTCGGTGAACTCTCCTTGCGAGTAATTCTCTAGTGGAGCGCTGGCCTCACCTAAGCGCTGACTCTGTTCAGCTGATTTTTTCCGCAAAGATCGCATCAAACCCACAACATTATTTAGCGCACTTTGCACTTCTGCCTGATTTTGTTGGAATGGACTATCGCCACCCATTTGATTTGCTTGACCGGATAGTGTTCCTAGACCTGGAGCCGCACCTGAAGGAGAGCTTGCGGACTGAAAAGGCGGCGCTGTTAATGCAGCGCTTTGAGTATCAGCTTGCCCGGTTCCACCACCAAGAGATTCGATAAAGGAAGAACGCTGCTCTTCTAACGGGGCACTTGGCGCTCCCAAGGCATCTTGGTTTTGTTGAGTTTCAGCGGAGGTAGCTAAACTTGCTTGGCTTTCTAAACTGGCTGCCATAGGGGACGCTTCCGGCACATAGCCTGGCCTTCCCGCCACACCAGGCCCACCTGCAGAACCACCCTGAGCTGAATTTTCT
>NZ_LWEY01001772.1:0-1333 GCF_001634935.1 Oleiphilus sp. HI0043
ATTCATATTATTCTCCTGCAATCACTAAGGTACTATTTCCTTAGCTACTTCTTTTATTATTAATAACAAACTTTATTTGTCTGAACCTGTTCCTGCTAGCGCATCTAACTGCGCCTTTATAAAATCCATCGTACTATTTAATTTCGAAACTGCGATATCCGCTGCCGTAAATTCACGCGCCAAGCGACTTGTTAAAGACTCAATTCTCTCATCAAGCTTTAAACGCTCCTCATTAATCATTGCTAACGACTTACTTAATGTATCGTTCTTTGTTGTCAAAGAACCATCAATTGATACAATCTGAGTAATTAGATCAACTAACTGCTCACCGACACCTTCAATATAGGTTACCGAACCTCTAGAACCGGTTGCTGTACCTTCAACTGTAACCCGAATGCCTTCAGAATCATCACCCGTCGCAGCACTTAGCGTTTGACCCGAGCCTATCGCTGCCACACCATTAATCGTACCCTCAACATCAACCCCATCGGTACCAGCAGCCACACTCAAACCCAGTTGAGCTAAAGTATTTGTATCAACAGCTGAAACTTCAACCTTTGAACTCGATCCATAGACATTAGAGTTAATCACTAACTGGTTTGAAGCATCTAAACTTACAGTCACAGACTTACCTGCAGCATTCAGCGCCGAGTCAGCATTAATCTTTGACTGTAATTCTGCAGCCAGCTGCGTCTGCGTATAGCTCGCTGCATCGAGTGTAATACCACCACTTTCAACGCCATCTATCTTGATAGTAAGCTCATCATTGTTTGCATCGATCGTTGTACTCGCACCTAGACTAACCCCGCCAACTAACTCACCACGCGTTGCAGCCGTTGTCACCTCAATGTCATATGTGCCAGGCTTAGTATTAATACCTGCCGTTTCAAAACTTACTTGAGCATCACTTGTTCGACCCTGCTCACTAAATAAAGCCGAAACATCACTAGGGTCTGAAGCCAACTTATCAGCCAAGTCACTTTCATTCAGCTCTAACAAGCCAGTCTGGTAATTAGTAGAAATTCCGATATCTGCCAAACTTCTAACATTGGCATTTTCCAGGCCAGCAACGGTAGTACCTAACACGCTGCGCACCTGATTCATTAAACTTCGAGTCGTTGAGTCACCCAATAATATGCCAGCTTCAACACCGCTACTCGGGTCAAACTCGGTATTTTCGTTAATCAGAGTCTGCAAGGCATTAAACTTTTCAACAAACTCAGACACTTTCTCTATCACTGCAGAGTGATCATCTGCTATGACCAGACTCGCTGGTGCACCATCATTTGTACCATTTAATGACAACTTTAAACCCGGGATAGCGTCATCAATC
>NZ_LWEY01001773.1:0-705 GCF_001634935.1 Oleiphilus sp. HI0043
ACCCTAAACGCCGATACCGTCAGCTATATACTTGAGCATTCCGAAGCACAAGTCCTATTCGCTGGTAAGCTTGATGATTGGGACGATATGAAAGACGGTATTCCAGAAAGCTTACCCTGTATTTCCTTTGACTTAAGCCCGGAAGAAGTGCAGCAAAAGTATACTAGCTGGGATCAGATTGTCGCAAAGAATGAAGCCTTAAGTGAAAATACAGCTCGCGAAGCAGATGAAATCGCCACGATTGTTTATACCTCTGGTAGCACCGGGAACCCCAAAGGCGTGATGCTATCTTTCCATAGCATGGCCTATGCTGCACAAGGCGCGATAGCCTCATTAAAAGTGACTGATCAAGACAGAATGCTTTCTTACCTTCCTTTGGCACACGTGATGGAGCGTTTTGTAGTCGAAATGGCCTCTATATCTGTTGGCTTTCAATTATTTTTCGCCGACAAACTCGATACCTTTGTCGCTGACTTGAACCGAGCAAACCCTACCTTGTTCCTGGCGGTTCCTCGAATTTGGACAATATTCCAGACAGGTGTCTTTGCCAAGATGCCAAAACAAAAGCTCGATCGTTTGATGAAGATTCCTTTACTGTCAGGCTATATGAAAAAACGCGTATTGAAGACGCTTGGTCTGCAGGATGTACGCTATGCTGCGAGTGGCTCTGCACCACTAAGTCAAGATACGATTGCCTGGTACCAA
>NZ_LWEY01001774.1:0-769 GCF_001634935.1 Oleiphilus sp. HI0043
TCAAAAGGTTCATGAAGAAGCAGTTGAACTCATGGGCGGTATTCTCACGGACGTTAAGACTGGTCAGGCGCTTCCTATAGACGCTATTGATAATCTTGCGGAAGATATGCTGGACTCTTTGTTCAGAAATCACAATGCCTTGGCTTGCCTTGGCTGTATTCGCGAGAAAGATAGTTACTTGATGGAGCACTCCGTAAACCTGAGTGTTCTGATGTCTATTTTTGGTAAATCGATGCAACTGGATCGTTCGGTTCTTCATCAAACCATTTCAGGTGCATTGTTGCATGATATCGGGAAAATCATGGTGCCAGACGAAATATTGCATAAGCCTGGTAAATTAACCGATGATGAATTTTCGCAAATGAAACATCACGTTACCCTAGGTCGCGAGCATTTGCTGGGTATCGAAGGTATTTCCCCTTTGACTATTCAAGTCGTTTCTGAACATCACGAGCGAATGGATGGTACCGGTTACCCTTCGGGTCTATGTGGTCATGAAATCTCAACCTTCGGGCGAATGGCTGCGATTGTTGACGTTTATGATGCGATTACAGCCGACCGCTGTTATCACAAGGGTATGACGCCGACAATGGCGATTAAGCGTTTACTGGAGTGGAGCGATCATCATTTGGACCGCTCTTTGGTAAATCACTTCATTCGTTGTATCGGAATTTATCCAGTTGGTTCTTTGGTCTTACTAGAGAGTGGCCGACTGGGCGCGGTTGTAGAAGTGAACGAGTTTGATCAGCGCTCGCCAAAGGTGAGGGTG
>NZ_LWEY01001775.1:0-1770 GCF_001634935.1 Oleiphilus sp. HI0043
GTTGTTCAGGATAGTTACCGTGACGTTGAAACCAATCAATATTCTCATGTCTATCTTCCGGGTTCAGTTTGGGCAGAAAAGGAAGGTTGCTTCACTAATACGGAGCGTCGTGTAAACCTAGTGCGTAAAGTGGTTGAGCCTTATGCCAACTCTAAGCCGGATTTCTGGATCTTTAACGAAATGGCCAAGCGTTTTGAGAATGGCCAGAAGATTAACTTCCCTGATACCACGGCAGAGGCCTTTGAAGAAATGCGCCAGCTATCGAAAGGTGATGGCAGAACCTTAGATATTTCAGGTATGACGCATGAAATACTGGAAGAAGCCAGAGGGATTCAGTGGCCTTATCGCGAAGGAAATGACAGTGGCAAGGGCGACCCTCGTTTGTATACGGACGGTAAGTTCCAGACTAAGAGCAAGAAGGCGAACCTGATTCCTTTGCCGTATATCGAGAATAATGAAACACCTTGCGACAAGTACCCCTTCTGGATGAATAGTGGCCGGGTAGTGGAGCACTTCCATACCCGAACTAAGACCGGGAAGTTGGGTAACCTGAATAAGTTCAGCCCAACCCCCTACATGGAAATGAACCCTGACGCAGCTGCAGAGTTAGGCGTAGCGCATCAATCGTATGTGAGAATTGTTTCGCGCCGCGGTGATGCCGTGGTGATGGTACAGCTAACGCAGAGAGTTCCTAGAAATATGGTTTTCATTCCTTTTCACTTTCATGATTGTGTTAATCGTGTCTCGCTTGGTTTGCTTGACCCACACTCAAGGCAACCTGCCTTTAAGCAGTGTGCGATCAAGATAGAACCGGTCGACCAGTCGGTGGCTGGTCAATTAAATGCTGAGCGAAGAGGATATTAATATGCTGAATTTATTAGTAAAAGTTCGTGACCGCTTGGACCAGATCGGTGTGCCGAACGAAGAAAAGAACACCAACGAAAGACCGACTTTTACCTTCAGGGATAACGAGCAAGGCTATGCAAAGCTGTATGATCCTAAGGTGAAGAAGAACGAAAGCGAAGAAAACCGCTATGGGCAGAAGATTGACTTATTGGATCTGACCGAAGGCGCGTTCGAGCAGGGGCGATCGATGCAGATCAATGAAAACCCCTCTGTAGGTTGCAACCCTAATCGAAACAAGCAGCACGGATTTCACTTTACCGCTGACAACTGTATCGGTTGCCATGCCTGCGAAGCCGCTTGTAGTGAAAAGAATGAAAATCCGGCTCACTTGGCTTTCCGCTCGGTTGGTTATGTAGAAGGGGGTTCCTACCCTGACTATAAGCGCATGAACATATCAATGGCGTGTAACCATTGTGACGACCCGGTTTGTTTGAAGGGCTGTCCAACAAAGGCTTATACCAAGCATACTGAATATGGTGCGGTACTCCAGGATCCTGATACCTGCTTTGGTTGTGGTTACTGTACTTGGGTTTGTCCTTATAACGCACCACAGCTTGACCCGGTTAAAGGTCAGGTATCGAAGTGTAATATGTGTGTTGACCGCTTAGAAGTAGGCTTGAAGCCAGCCTGTGTGTCGGCCTGTTTGGGTAATGCATTGAACTTTGGTGTTATTGAAGATACGCCAGAAAATAGAGAGCAGACTGAGGCGAGTATCCCTGGCTTCCCTGACCCATCAATTACGCAACCTAATATTCGTTTCCAGCAGATCAAAACTCTACCGGAAGAGATGACGCGAACAGATGTTCAGCCTCTCAAGTACCATAAGCAAGAAGATGGAAGTTATCGTTCAGTTGTAGATGAGAA
>NZ_LWEY01001776.1:0-851 GCF_001634935.1 Oleiphilus sp. HI0043
CTTTTACCACTGGCAATTCAGTATATTTGAACTTAGGATAACTTCAGCTTATCTATTAAGGTGTTCCATGCAACAAAAAGCTCCCCCAATTCAGTGGCTACCTGTATTTGAAGCCGCGGCCAGAAATTTAAACTTTAAGAAAGCAGCGGTGGAACTCTGTGTTTCACCGCCTGCCGTCAGTCAGCAAATCAAAGTATTGGAAGAATATCTTGGTTTAACGTTGTTTGACCGAAGCTCTCGCAAACTACGACTCACCTCAGCCGGAGAGTTTTACTACCAGACAACAAGAGATATTATTAAGCGCCACAATACTTCCTATCGAGAATTCGAACGAAAATTTTGCCACCCAACGCTTCAAATCAGCTCACCCATTTTCATCGCTCAAGAACTACTGATTCCAAATTACGCACGCTTCAAAGACTATGCTCCAGAGGTAGAGCTACGCATCACGACAGGCAATGAATACGTTAATTTTGACGATGAACCTGCAGACGCGGCATTACGTTTCGGAAAGGGGGACTGGCCAGAATTAGCAACACGCTTTGTCAGTGGTGTTGACGTAAAACTTCTATGTAGCGAGGACTACCTGACCCAACATGGTCTTTCCCGTGACCAATTAATGTCAAAGGAGGAGATCGAAAATCAGGTTGTCATATCGCTATATGATGATCTTCGGGATTGGCGCGGCTCATTTGGAGATTTTAACCCAAAGCAAAAAATTGTTTGCGACTCTTATTTCTCCGCCATTCGGTCTGCTGAAGAAGGCTTAGGAGTCGTCGTTGGATTACTCCCTATGGTCAATCAAAGGATCAGAGATGGAAAGCTACTTCCCTTATCAACCATGCCGTTGA
>NZ_LWEY01001777.1:0-752 GCF_001634935.1 Oleiphilus sp. HI0043
TATAGCTGCTTAAATACATGCCTGAACAACAACTTCTTGTTTGAGTTTAATAATCTATGCAGCTTCAAAAAATTGACCTAAACCTGTTCATTGTTTTTGATGTAATTTACCGAGAACGAAATCTGACTAAGGCTGCTGAGTCCCTTCATATCACTCAACCCGCTGTCAGTAACTCGCTAAGTCGTCTACGCCGTGTTTTTGATGACCCACTATTTGTAAGACAATCAGGTCACATGGTACCTACACCATTGGCTGACAACATAATATCCAGAGTACGTGCGGCCCTGGCCGGGCTGGAGAGCAGCATCACCGAGCATGATGACTTTAATCCGGAAACCTCTGATAAGAAGTTCTCGTTCGCGATGAACGACACCTCTGAGTCTTACCTGCTGCCAATATTGATGTCTTATTTGCAAGAACATGCACCCGGCATTTCAATTGAGAGCTTTCCTGTCGCACGTTCAGAACTATCGAGAGAGTTTGCCACGGGGCAGTTAGATTTTGCGCTCGACGTTCCTTTGGTTAACGATCCACAACTTGTGAATGAGTCTCTCGCCCAAGACCGTTTTGTCTGTGTCGCTAGCCACGATCACCCATCGCTAGACGGTAAAAGCCTAACACTCGAGCAATACCTTTCTTCGCCGCACATTCATATATCCAGCCGCCGACGGGGTCAGGGCTATATTGACCTGCACTTGAATCGACAGGGCCTACAACGGGATATTCGCTTACGAGTCCAGCACTCTAGGGCT
>NZ_LWEY01001778.1:0-29163 GCF_001634935.1 Oleiphilus sp. HI0043
ATATTCCTGTGCTTACTGTTAATAGTGACAGTACGGTGGATAAAGCGATAATCGTTGCGGCCAATTCGGCGTTGCCTCGCATGGCCTTAGCCATTACGAAACTCGCTGTAGCTGTGGGGCTTGCGAACATAAGAAACAAAGTACCCAATGCTAAATCTTTAAAACCCATCACTAAGGCGGCAAGGGTGAACAGCAATGGCAATCCAACAAGCTTCAGTAAAGTTGCTTTTAATGCAAGATGATTGCTATCTTTTAATTCATTTAACTTGATCGAACCGCCTACGCAAATCAATGCTAGAGGCAAAGTCATGTTTGCAAAGTACTCGCCGCTTTTCATAATGATGGCTGGTGGCTCTAACTGCAGGAGGTTAAGCACAAGTGCTGTAACAATGGCGATGATCAGCGGGTTTTTCGCCATGTCTTTTGCCATCGATAGCCAATCAAAACGTTTATCTGAATGGAACGGTAATGTCAGCGCAAAGACAGACAGGACATTATAAAGCAGTGTTAAAAAAGCCAGTAGAATAGAGCCGACAGCTAAACCTTCATCGCCATACATGTTCATGCAAAGTGCTAGGCCAACGATACCCATATTTCCACGAAAGGCTCCTTGTACAAAAACGCCTCTATTTTCTGGTAGAAGTTTCATCGTGCCGCTTAGCCGCCAGCAGGCTAGGAATCCAGCTACAGTTACAAGCAAAGCAAACATAACTTGCCTAGTATCAAAAACGGCTGATAGGTCAGATTCCAGTACTTTGATAAATAACAGAGCGGGTAATGCGATGGTGAAAACGAGTTTTGAGCCGGAATTGATGAAACTTTCAGTTAACCAGCTTGTTCGTCGAAGGAACCACCCTAGAAATACAATGATAAAAATGGGTAAGGTAATATTTGAGGTGTACAATAGTAAATCAAGAAAAGATGACAATGGAGTCTCTCAAAAAGCGTAATTTGTAGCTAAGTATATGCGATTTATCAGTTGAGTTCCGAAAAGTGCTTTAAGCAAAGCTAGTTTCGATACAAATTTAGCTTTTATGTCTCCTCAGCGTTTTCCCTAGGCTTGTGTGGCTGTCTTTTCGAGCGGTAAAGTTTGGCATGAAGCTCCTGAATTAATCGCAAACCGAATATGTAGTTTATTGATCAATTGCGTCTTCTGATGTTGTCTAGGTATTTGTTACTAATCCTTTCGTCTCCCACCTTTTGGTGATGGTATTTATTCCGCTGGGGTTAATTGGTGTTTTTCCAAGTCATTGGCTGCTCAGGCAAAGCTTTTCTGCAGCTACAATGATAGATGTAATTGCTCTGGCAGGCGTAGCTGTAAGGAATTCTTTGCTTATTGTTGATTTTATAACAGTGCGTGTTGAGCATGGCAGTAGCGTCGAAGACGCTGTAAGCGAAGTTTGTGTGCTAATAAAATTTAGCTTCACCGGGGGGGCGTGTTTTAAAGCGCTTGTGTAGCCATAAATACTGACTAGGATGCCTTCGGATCGACTCTTCTAAGAGCTTATTCCATGCTCTGGCATCGGCTTCATTGTCTTCACCAAAGTTTTCAAGGATGGGAGAAAAGTAGATTTCATAGCGGCCATTAGGGAGGCGGTATTGCGAGACATGGATGACAGCTGCCCCAGATTCGCGAGCGATCCAGCTAGGAGTCGATATACAGGCGGCATCGATACCAAAGAATGGAGCAAAAAGGTCGCACTTTTTGCCGAAATCCTGGTCAGGTGCATACCAGACTTCACCGCCTTCTTTCATAAACTGAATCATTTCTTTCAGTTGTCTTTTATGGAAGCTTTCAATATCAACATTTCTCTGGCGTCCACTTTCAATCATCCAATCAACTACCGGATTGTTGTTGGGTCGATACATATAGCCAGGTTTTTGAAGTTGTGCTGCGATAAACGGCAGGGCAATATCGAAAATACCAAAATGCCCACCTAAAAGAAATACGCCGCCACCTCGTTTCTCTGCTTCTTTTAAGTGTTCTAGGCCATAGACTTCTACCTTGCTCATATAAGGGCTAAGGTCACGCCACCAGGACTGAAGTGTTTCTATGAAGCCTTCAGACGTAGATGTGAATACATCTTTTACCAACTGTTCGCGTTCATTATCACTTAACTCTGGAAAGCAGGCATCAATATTCTGTCGGCATGCCTTAACTCTGCTTTTCATTTTATTGTGAGTGAGGTTGCCCAACTTTTTAGCAATAGAGTGCTTCCACAATAAGGGTAGGTGTGCAATGGAGAACAGTACAAACACAATGAGCCAGGTAAGCAGAAATGAGGGGTGCCAAAGCGGTCGTTGTTTTTTAGGTTTAGCCATGAGGTGTAATGCCGTATCAAAGGAACAAAATTAGCGCCGGATATTACTGGTTTTAAAGTTGTAACACTAGCGCTTATGGCTAACTAAAGAAAATAAGAGGCTATATATGCTGTGTCAACGCGTTTTATTGCGCGTAAGTGGACTCTAAATAGCGAGCAATTTCTTGAGACTCAAACATTTCTGTTCCGGTATTGGGATCAATAAGAAACGGTACTTGCACGTTTCCATGTTTTTTAAAGAAATCATCGCGCTTGGTGTTTTCTAATGGTTGATAAGCGCCAATGCTGAAGCGGAAGTTTGCCGGACCCATATCAGCTAGTTGCTGCTTGCCCAAATTGATCAGTAAGTATGGCAATTCAAGTTCGCATAGTTTTTCTCTTACTACACGAGAAAAAGGGCTGGATTCGAAGCTATATAGCGTCAATGGGAGTTTAGCCGCTTTTGCAGGGCGCGCGTGGACACCTGCATTATTACGTAAAACACTAGCCAGTTTGGATGCCGTATCATTCATTAAACTGCGGCGGAGTTGCTTAGGGACTTCCAAGCCCCTGTACTCTTTAAATAGGTAAGTAACAATTTCATCGCGGCCAGCAATATTGAGGTCAGTGTTGGGGTCGAATAACCTTGGGAGCGTCTGGCTGCCGGATTCTTGTGCAAGTTTTTTTATATCACGCCCACCGATTGGGCAGGGGGCTACCATTGCATCAAGGTTGAGTTCGGTCAGTGCTTCCCTGACAAACCGACATTCCGGGCAACCTTCTCTGTCGAATATAACCAGCTCCTGCTCAGGTTGTATTGCAACCTTGCTCGCTGACGTGCCACGCCAAACACGTAGTGTTGATGCAAGGGTAGACGTGGTGATGTCGAATAAGTTTTTCATAGCGATCCTCCATAATAAGCACGGCTGCATTGTAAGGCTTAATCGTTTGTTTGTCATAGACAAATATCGGCTGTGTCTACCCATAAATTATTATATGAGGCTGTAAGTTCAGGCTGAGTTACGGGTTTAAGGCTATAATAAGATGATTATGGTTTGTTGCTACCTGCATAGAAAGAAATCACGCGTGAGGTTGTATTATGTTCACGAGTATTACAGATCTATTTAAACTAGGTATTGGACCTTCCAGCTCTCATACTAATGGCCCTATGATTGCCGCAAAGGACTTCGTCACTAAGATAAAGGCTATAAATCCCACCTTTCTTAAAGGCAAGCGCCTTAATCTTAGGTGCCGCTTGACAGGTTCCTTAGCGTATACGGGTATTGGTCATGGTACAGATACGGCAATCCTTCTGGGTCTCAATGGCTATTCGCCGGCACAGGCCGCTAAGCTTTCATTCAACGGTAATTTAGAAAAAGCGATTGATAGTTTTCAGCAAAAAAACTTTATCGAAATTGTTCAAGGTGTGTGTGTAAACTTTGGCCCAGCGTCGGGAATAGAGTTTGATATGAAGCTCGTGTACCCGGAACATCCGAATGGTTTCAGCTTTACGCTATCAAGTGCTGGTGAGAAAGAACGGGTCATTTTGTCTGAAACGTACTTTTCCGTTGGTGGCGGTTTTATTTTAACTAAAGATGAACTTGCCGATAAGAGTAAGCGCCAAAAGGAGAAAAAAGGGAGGCGTAAAGTGCCGTTCGGCCACAGCCAGAAACATACCTATTCAAACATGAGTGAGTTGCTGTCTATCGCCGAGAAAGAAGATAAAAGCTTTGCAGTAATTCAGATGGAAAATGAATGCATGAGTAGTGCTGAGAGTGTTACTGAGGCAAATATTTGCACAGTTAAGGAGGCGATGTTTGCAAGCATAGAACGTGGTTTATCTGCTGATGGGCAACTGCCCGGAGGACTGTTATTAGAGCGGCGTGCAAACAAGTTATATTCCGATCTTAGCGCGAATCCCAGTAATGCTAGTGTCAATGATTGGCTTTGTGCATACGCAATGGCGGTCAATGAAGAGAATGCTGCGGGACAAGCAGTCGTAACCGCGCCAACAAACGGTGCGGCGGGTGTAGTCCCAGCATTGCTTTATTATCTAACCAAGCATGAAGAGATTTCAGAATCTAAGTCACGAGAGTTTCTGCTAACTGCGACAGTCATCGGCGCGATAATTAAAGATACTGGCTCTATATCGGGGGCTGAGGTCGGTTGCCAAGGGGAAATCGGTTCTGCCTCAGCGATGGCGGCAGCTGCTTGCTGTGCTGTCATGGGGGGGACTATTTGGCAAATAGAAAATGCAGCAGAGATTGCCCTAGAACACCATTTAGGTATGACTTGCGATCCGGTAAAAGGTCTTGTTCAAGTACCTTGTATAGAGCGGAACGGATTTGGTGCCATCAAAGCCTATGCGGCTGCGTCACTTGCGATGCACGGTAACGGTAGCCATTTAATTACCTTGGATAATTGTATTGCGGCGATGAAGCAAACTGGTGAGGCAATGTCAGAAGAGTTCAAGGAAACCTCTCAGGGAGGGTTAGCAGTCAGGTGGGTAGACTGTTAACATTATCTGAATAAATTAGGTATGGGAGATAAAGGATGACAGAAAGCGCAATCGTTTGGCGCAGTTGCGCAAAGGCACGCTTGAAGAAGGTCCCTTTTTTCATTAGGCCATTTGTAAAATCCCGCGTAGAAAAAGTTGCCAGGGCTCGTAATTTAACAGAGATAAATGAGGGCTTGCTAATTGAAATTAAACGAAAAGAAATGCCCGGTTAGAGTGGGAATATTCGTTTTTTCGGTGTGTTTTATCGTCTTTTCGCGGTAAACTCTGCGAGTGTTATAAAGGAACCTCAAATCTCTAATGAATCACTTGTTACTGATCGCCGTTGCTGGCGCCCTGGGCGCGCTTGCGCGTTATGGGCTCGTTTCCCTTGTAGGCTCTCGAGCATTCCCTTGGGGTACTATGACCGCGAACATTCTAGGCTCATTATTGATGGGCTTTGCCTATGTATATATCGTTGAGAAAAGTATCGTTCCTGCTGACATGAAGCCTTTCGTTATGACCGGGTTTCTTGGCGCGTTTACGACGTTCTCTACTTTTTCGCTTGAGGCCTGGCAATTGCTGGATCGTGGCGAAATATTAATTGCTGCATTTTATATTATAGGTACAACACTGATTTGCATTGTCGCGCTATTTGCCGGGGTGCTGATCTCGCGCGCTAGCCTCTAAGAATATTAAATACCAAAACATTACTAATTTAACGACTAAACATTAACGCAAGAATTTTATTTATGTTAGATCCAAAACTCGTCCGCACCGAAACCAATGAAATCGCTGAAAAGCTGGCAATAAAGAAGTATAAGTTTGATACAGACTTGTTTTCATCCCTAGAAGAGTCGCGTAAGCAAATACAGTCAAAGACTGAAGAGCTTCAAAATGAACGCAACACTCGCTCAAAATCGATTGGTAAAGCCAAAGCGGCCGGAGAAGATATTGCGCCACTAATTGCCGAAATGGATACAATTGGTGCTTCTTTAGAATCTGCAAAGGCGGAATTAAGTGAAGTGCAGGATCAGTTAAACGATTTGCTTGCAGGCATGCCTAATATACCAGACTCTGAAGTGCCTGAAGGTAATTCTGAAGATGATAACGTCGAAGTATTAAAGTGGGGTGAGCCTGGAAAATTTGATTTCGAGGTTAAAGATCACGTAGCTTTAGGTGACATCAATAAACAATTAGACTTTGAAACTGCAAGTAAATTGACCGGTTCACGTTTTGTGGTGATGCGCGGACAGTTAGCCAAGCTTCATCGTGCTTTAGCGCAGTTCATGCTTGATACGCATTCAGCTGAAAATGGTTATGAAGAAGTCTACCTTCCTTACGTTGTTAATAGTGACTCATTGTTCGGAACTGGTCAGTTACCGAAGTTTGAAGAAGATTTATTTAAATTGCATGCAGACAGAGAGTTTTACTTAATCCCGACGGCAGAGGTTCCTGCAACCAATATTGTTCGCGATGAGATTATCGACTCGGCCAAGCTGCCTATCAAACTTGTTTGCCATACACCATGTTTTAGAAGTGAGGCTGGATCCTATGGTCGTGATGTGCGCGGTATGATTCGTCAGCATCAATTCGACAAGGTTGAGATGGTTCAGATCGTTAAGCCGGAAGATTCAGCCCAAGCACTAGAGGCCTTGACGGGACATGCTGAAGGTATTTTACAAAAGCTGGGTTTGCCGTACCGAAAAGTATTGTTGTGTGGTGGTGACCTGGGCTTTTCTGCTGTGAAGACCTACGATCTTGAAGTTTGGCTGCCCGGACAGAAAGCCTATCGTGAGATTTCCTCTTGCAGTAATACAAAGGATTTTCAGGCTCGTCGTATGCAGGCTCGATACCGCTCTCCTGAAATGAAAAAACCACAACTTGTTCATACTTTAAATGGTTCTGGTCTAGCGGTCGGTCGTACGATGATTGCGGTGATGGAGAACTATCAGCAAGAAGATGGTTCGATTAAAGTTCCTGAAGTGCTTGTTCCTTATATGGGCGGACTTGAAGTCATTGCTTAGTTTATCAACGGTCTGTAACTGAGGAGTCACGATGGATTTTTTACCACTTTTTTTTAGTTTAAAAGGTAGTCGTGTCCTTGTGGTCGGAGACTCCGCAGCTGCTGCACGTAAAATAGAAGTATTACTTAAAACCAAGTGCAAAGTACGCTTGGCTACAGACACTCTGACCGATCAAGGCTTAAAAGCATTGGTCGAAACTAATGACATAGAGCGTGTTTCGCTGACTGCAGAGAGCCCTAATAATGATTTGGTCTGGGGGCGTATCAGCTTAGCTGTCGCAGCGTCTGAAGATAAGGTTGTTAATGAAGCTATAGCAAAGACTGCTAAGCAGAGAAATATCCCGATTAACGTCGTTAATCGAGTAGATATTAGTGATTTCGTATTTCCTTCTATTATTGACCGCTCACCTGTTATTGCCGCGGTATCTAGTAGTGGTGAATTGCCTATTTTAACGCGTTTGGTTCGTAGTCGTTTAGAGGCAAACCTTCCACATGCTTTTGGCCGTATGGCGATGATCGCTAAAAAGTACCGGCAGCAGGTACGTGAGGGTGTTGATGGTATTAATGCGAGAAGGCGCTTTTGGGAAAAACACTTGGAAGGTAAGTTCTCTGAGTTGGTTTTTTCAGGAAAGGAAGAAGACGCTGTTGACCTATTAGAGTCTGCCATTGAAGATCTTTCTTCTACTGCGCCAAGTAATGACGGTGAGGTTTACTTGGTCGGCGCAGGGCCCGGAGATCCCGACTTATTAACGTTCAAGGCTTTGCGCTTGATTCGCCAGGCAGATATCGTTTTGTACGATCGTTTGGTATCTGAACCAATATTAGAGCTTGTCAGGCATGATGCGGAGCGTATTAATGTTGGAAAGGAGCGTTCAAATCACCTTGTCCCACAAGAGTCGATTAACGAATTGCTTGTTAAGTACGCAAAGCAGGGTAAGAGAGTACTGCGTTTGAAAGGCGGCGACCCATTTATATTTGGTCGTGGTGGCGAAGAAATAGAAACGCTGGCAGAAGAGGGAGTGAGTTTCCAGGTTGTGCCAGGAATTACTGCTGCATCGGGCTGTTCCGCTTATTCAGGCATACCTTTAACTCATCGCGACTATTCTCAATCGGTACGTTTTGTTACTGGCCACTTAAAGAACGATACTTGTGATCTTCCCTGGCATGAATTAGTTCAGGAGAATCAGACCCTGGTTTTTTATATGGGCTTAACGGGGCTTGCAACCATCTGTTCATCTCTGATTGAGAATGGGATGCGTACTGATAAGCCTATAGCTCTGGTTTCCAAAGGGACAACAAGGCATCAAAAGGTTTATGAAGGAACGCTGTCAACTATTGTGGATATTATCAAGAACCAAAAGGTTGCCGCTCCGACTTTAATTATTATTGGCGATGTTGTTAGCTTGCGCGATAAGCTGAAATGGTTGGAGTGACCATTTGTGCTTATCAATAAAAAAGCCGCTCAGATTGAGCGGCTTTTTTATTACTTTAAATCGTTTGAACTGTTTATCGCTTAGGTAGCACGTCTTTTAGTTTCTCGTGCATTTCCAGTAACGATTTTTCAGTTGTCTCCCAGTCGATACAAGCATCGGTAACTGATACGCCGTACTCAAGCTGAGATAAATCTTCAGGAATCGATTGGTTACCAAACTTAAGATTGCTCTCAACCATAATGCCAACGATAGATTTGTTGCCGTCGATGATCTGATTGCAAACGTCCTGCATAACCAGTGGCTGCAGGTTAGCATCTTTGTTTGAGTTTGCGTGGCTGCAATCAATCATTATGTTCTTACTAAGTTTTGCTTTCTCAAGTTCCTGCTCGCATAGTGCAACGTTAACTGAGTCATAATTAGGTTTACCGCCACCACCACGCAAGACAACGTGAGAATATGGGTTGCCTTTAGTGCGAACTACCGATACTTGTCCTTCGCGATTAATCCCTAAAAAGCTATGAGGGTGTGATGCAGATTTAAGTGCATTCATCGCAACGCCAAGGCCGCCGTCTGTGCCATTCTTAAAGCCGATTGCAACTGACAAACCGCTACTCATTTCGCGGTGTGTTTGGGACTCTGTGGTACGCGCACCAATAGCAGACCAGGAAATTGTATCTTGCAAGTATTGTGGTGAGATTGGATCAAGTGCTTCGGTAGCGGTAGGTAGGCCCATATCGCAAATGTCTATTAGTAGTTGGCGGCCAATATGCAGGCCTTCTTCAACTTCAAATGAATCATTTAGGTGAGGGTCATTGATAAGACCTTTCCATCCAACAGTTGTTCGAGGTTTTTCAAAATAGACACGCATCACGATGTACAGGGAGTCAGATACTTTGTCGGACAAAGCTTTCAGCTTTTTTGCGTATTCCTTAGCAGCATCAACGTCATGAATTGAGCAAGGGCCAATGACGACAAAAATTCGATGATCCTTTCGGTCAAGAATATCGTTAATTGTCTGACGCCCATTTGTCACAGATTCGATTGCTTTTTCTGTAAGTGGAATCTCTTTCTTTAACTGCTCGGGTGTGATTAACACTTCGTGAGAAGCGATATTTACGTTATCTAATTTGTTGCTCATTTTCTCTCAACTTATCCCAAAAACTATTAGGCTGCTTGATTCGTGAATTCTAGTGCAAGAATAAACCTGCTATCCAAGGTTGTTTTTCTAACGATAGACGGAACTGTAAAAATTAAAAGTAATGTTGCTGGATACAGGGATGGATTGCAATGATGTAGAGCAACTAAAAATGTATTTTTTTACAGCGTATTGAATATAGATAACTATAATGAAGCGTATGGAAAAAATTAATGCAGTAATTTCTTCGTGAGCCGCCTTAGTAATGACTTGAGTTTTGTGAGGGCTTTGTGTCAAAAGCTACGTGTGCCTGAGCTTAAGTATCTACAGGATTTTGGCACTAGTACCGACAAAACTCTAGATTTAGAGGGTGTTCGACAGCACTTTGTCTTAGAAGTAGGTCAGTACGAAGTGAGCTTGTTAGATCATCTAAAGAAGCATTATGAAGGCGCACAGAAAAGTGGCGTTAATAATATTGCTTTTATCTTGGACCGTTGCTTCGACGTTTGGCTCCGCAAGAATTGCTTCCCCCATGAAATTGCGAACATTTTATCTGTCTGGCGCTTTTCATTATTTACGATCATTTTTCTAGAGCAAAAAAAAGTTTTTCAGCAAGAAGGGGTTGACCAAAAGAAAATACTTGCTTCTGTCATTGGCTTGCTTGAACTGATAGCTACAGACTGTATTGGCTGGAGCGCCGTCCCCGAGCGTTCCAAGCACTTACTTCTTGAACAATTGAATGACGTCAGCACTCAAGTAATAGCAAATCTCCATTCAAACCTGGAGCTGATTGAGGATGCTGAACTTAAGTGGAAAGACTTCCAAGATAAGCAACGCTCAAAGTTTACAAAGGTTACTCAGCGTCTAATCGAGTCAGAGTCTCAATTATGCTGGAAACGTTTCAGCTTTTGGTGTGCACAAAGCTACATTGATTCGGTTTTTGCACGTAAAAAACTTCCCGAGAGTTTACAGTGCTTTCTGGATTCTTATTGGCTTAACAGTGTGGCTGTACATTTGGTATGCGAAGACGGTCTTCATGTGCGTCTGGATGCCGAAATCGACAAATTGACCCAGTCTTTGATGAAGGCCTTTTGCCAGCAGGGCAAGGCTTTATTTCAGTTAGCTGATAGCTTGGTTGACGATCTCAAGAAGGTTCTTGATAGATCGAATATTGCTTACGACGAAAGCATATTCAATGCCTTAGAAGAAAGTATGGTTTCATTGCTTAAACAAGAGTTCTGCGATTCTTTTGTTCCCTATACTTCAGTACCGACTGATATAACACTTAATGAACAATTTAGTCATTTCGATATCTCAAGAATATTATATAAAGATGAGGTTGGTGATAGCTCCGTACCTCAAAATGATTCGGTAGAAAAACTCAATCTTGAAGAAAGTGACTGGTTTGTAATGGGTACAGACCAAGCTAGTTCACCTTCAATGATATTATTGAACCGCTTTGACTATGCTGGCTTGTTTTTGTTTGGTAATTATTTGGGGATGAAAACGGGCATATATACCCGTCAGGAGTTAGACCACTTGCTCAATCAAGGTGAGATTAAACCTTACAAGCAAGGGGAGTCATTCTCTGTTGTGTTTAATGCTTGTGTTAAGGGGCTGATGCGAGTAGCTGATTCACAGCAGAAAGCCAGAATCGCTGCCGCCGAGAAAGCGAAAGAAGAAGCAGAGAGACTGCTCGAAGAAAAACGACTTGCCGAAGAAGAGGCAGAAAAGAGAGCGCAGGAAATTGCCGAACGTACTAAAGAACTACTTAAAAGGCGCGAAGATAAGAAAAAAGCCCAACTTGAAGTATCAGCACTAGCGAAAGTACAGAAATTGACTATAGGTGCTTGGGTCTCACTTACGATTGGTGACCAAGCGGAGCGCTATAAGCTAGTAGTGAAGATTGCTGCGAGTAGTAAATTCATTTTTGTTGATAAGCTCGGGATTAAGAAAAAGGAATATAAAGAAGTTGACCTTGTGGACCTTGTTGTGACAAACAAAATGGAATTTTTGAGCGACGGAGCAGAATTTGAAGACAGCTTGCAAAGGGTTGTAAGCCGATTGCGTATGGCAAAATAAAAATGGTTACTAGCATGAATGATGAAGACTTAAAAAAGTACTTTGATATTGATGAGAAGCGAGTAGAAGCGCGTTTGAACGTTGATGCAGATATTTATATTGAAACAGTGTCACGTGAACCTGGGGATGATAGACCTGCTCACGTTGTACAATGTGAATGTGTTGATTTGTCCGCGAATGGCCTTCAAGCCTATGTCGATGAACCTCTAACGCAAGGCGCTATTCACAGTCTTATAATTGATCTGCCAGAACAAAATAAAAACTTCAGGTTAACCGCAGAAGTGAGATGGGTAAAACCATATAAGTCTGATTATCTAACCGGCTTACTACTTTACGATTCCGATGGGACTGAAATAGTAGATTGGAAGTTTCTGATGTCAAAATACCTTAACTAATACGTAAGGCTTTTGAACTACTCCGCGTCTTCCATTTCTTCAAGCTCTGTGCCAAACAGTGAGTCTTTGTCAAATTCGTTCAAGTGGTCTTCGATTGATAGGCCATTGCCTACACCGTTATTAAGGCTTGGTACAGGTTCTTCGTTAATGAATGCCGCAGCATCAGCAGCCGTTAGTTCTTTACCTTCTTCCATTAGCGCGTGGCCGTAGTTTGGATAGGTGACCAAGGTTGAGTTAGGCAGCGCCTTATGCCAGCGTTGCGCATGGCTAGGGTCTCCCCACTTATCGGACTGACCCCACATGATAAGCGAAGGAACTTCAATTTCGCTGAGATCGAGCAGCATGCCATGCTCCATTAAAGCACGGACAAGTTTCAGCTGTTTGATGTTGGTCGCGTGGGTACCTTCAGTTTGGGCAAGGTGCAGATACCTCTCGGTTACGGCGCGCGATGGTTTTTCCAGACCATAAAAGTCTTGAACAATTTCAGTGATAACGCCTGAGGGTTGTATGTATTTGCTGAATATATCCATGCCAGACGTTGTGGCATAGTTAAGTATCCATGGTAACTCTTGTTGGAATCCTTTAGGGCTAATTAGTACAAGCTTATCCAATTTTTCGGGGTGCTGCAGACCCGCGTACTGTGCGGCCAAATAACCGGAGTAGGAACTGCCAATAAGCGAAAATTTATTTATGCCAAGATCTTCAATAAAGTATTCAAGTGTGTGGACAATGTAATCGCTCGATAAATTTTCGGCGCAAGTGTCTGTACTATCAGAAACACAGTGTGGTGCGCCAGTAAGCCCTGATCCTGGCAGGTCTATTGCGATCAATCTAAAGTCATTACTCAGAATGTCGATCCAATCCTCCCAAGCATGAAGTGAGGAAAGTTCGCTGTGAAGTAGAAGTATTACAGGGCCTTCGCCTACGTCGCGATAATGGATTTTTGTATTAAAGTCGTTTTCGATCCACTGGGAGTCACTATAACTATACTTGCTCGTAATGTACCAGTCAGGTAGCTCGGAAAAGCCAAGAAAATTAGACAAGGAGGTCGAAGATTGAGACGCCTGCTTGATGTTTGCGCAGCCGCCTAGACTTAGGGCGAAGGTAAATGTCAATAGGACAAAAGCAAGCCTAATGCGGTAAAAAAGACGTTCCACTATACGTATCCATCACAAAAATTAAACGTCGCACAAAGATGTACAAGGCATGTACAAAAGCACTTCTCAAGGACTGCATAGACTACCAGTATGTGCTTACCGTTTTCAGTGACGTAGTCCTTAAAATAGCAGTTATCTAAGCGGTTTAGCTTTCTTCTAGTGAACGCATGCCGCTAGTATTAAAGCCACCATCAACAAATAATACTTCTCCGCTAATTCCGCTAGCTAGATCTGAGCATAAAAAAGCAGCAGCATTGCCAACTTCGTCAATAGTCACGTTACGTCTAAGTGGTGTTTGCTGTTCATTTTCAGATAGCATTTTTCGGAAGTTCTTAATGCCGGATGCAGCCAATGTACGAATGGGGCCAGCTGATATGGCGTTAACACGCGTTCCTTCAGGCCCAAGGCTACCGGCCATATAACGAACGTTTGC
The DNA here is from genome assembly GCF_001634935.1 of Oleiphilus sp. HI0043. NCBI lineage: Bacteria > Pseudomonadati > Pseudomonadota > Gammaproteobacteria > Oceanospirillales > Oleiphilaceae > Oleiphilus > Oleiphilus sp. HI0043. The sequence continues at coordinate 13,456 of NZ_LWEY01001778.1, forward strand.
TTCAAGACTGGCCTTTGCCAAGCCCATTACGTTGTAGTTTGGCAAGGTTCTTTCTGAGCCTAAGTAGGTTAGGGTTAGTAATGACCCATTTCGCCCTTTCATTAACTCACGGCTTGCTTTCGCCAAAGCAACAAAGCTATAAGAGCTAATATCATGAGCGATTTGAAAACCTTCACGGGTGGTTACATCAACATAATCACCGTTTAGTTCGTGGGCGGGAGCGTAGCCTACGGAATGCACGATTATATCAATGCCATCCCACACCTTAGCAATCTCTTCGAAGACCTGAGAAATTTGCTCGTCGTCGGCAACATCGCAGGGTAGAATTAGCTTTGATCCCCATGCTTCACCAAACCCTTCAACTCGCTTTTTCAACTTCTCGTTTTGATAGGTTAACGCTATTTCTGCGCCTTCTCGGTGAAAGGCATTAGCGATACCGGTTGCAATCGATAGCTTGCTTGCAATGCCAACTATAAGAACTTTTTTACCTGCTAAGAAACCCATAATCTATTACCTGGAACCAATTGAAAGTGCTGTCTAAGCGAGAAGGTAGCTCGCAATTAATCTATGCTGATGTTAAGAATATACCACTTGCTGAGATATTTTTATGAATAAAAATAGGCCGCATCTAATAAGTTTTTTGTATAGTCATGTTGAGGTGCGTCAAAAAGAGTTTCACAGTCGTTTTCTTCGATAACGTCTCCATGGCGCATAACTAATACTCTGTGACTTAATGCTCGTACGACTGCGAGGTCGTGACTAATGAATAAGTAGGCGATTTGGTACTTTTCCTGAAGGTGTCTCAGCAAATCTATCACTTGGTTTTGGACAGTACGATCTAAAGCAGATGTTGGCTCGTCGAGTATTATTAGCTTGGGCTTAAGGACGAGCGCTCGTGCAATTGCAATTCGTTGCCTTTGTCCACCGGAAAACTCGTGTGGATAACGATGGCGCATGCCCGGGTCGAGTTCGACCTCTTCGAGCACTTTAATGATTATTTGTTCTCGTTCGTCAGGAGTTCCAATGTTATGTATTTCTAAGCCCTCGTTAATGATTTGCATAATTGACATGCGAGGACTGAGGCTGCCATAGGGGTCCTGAAAGACAATTTGCATTTCTTTTCGGAAGGGGCGGAATGCTTGTTGGTCAAGATTGTGAGTGGGCTTACCTTCAAAGAATATCTCACCTTCACATTGCTGAAGTCTAAGTAAAGCGAGGCCGAGGGTGGTTTTTCCGCTGCCGCTTTCGCCGACGATACCAAGAGTTTCGCCTGCTTTTAGTTTTATTGAGATGTCTTTAGTTGCCTTTAAGAACTCAAGAGGCTTGCCCCAGAAACTTTTCTTAGTAGGAAACCATACGTTGATGTCCTTACTTTCTAAAATTGTTTTAGCGTCGTTCGGGATTTTCTTAGGTGAGCCGCTAGGGTCAGAGTTAATAAGTAGCTTCGTATACTCTTGCTTTGGAGTAGCGAAGATATCTTCGCAATATCCAGATTCGATGAGTTTTCCATGGTGCATCACTACCACTTCGTCTGCATAATGGCGTACGATGCTCAGGTCGTGGGAAATAAGAATGACGGACATTCCAAACTTTTTTTGTAACCCCCGGATTAACTCAAGTACCTGCTTTTGTACGGTTACATCCAACGCTGTTGTTGGCTCATCTGCGATGAGTATGTCTGGTTCGTTGGCTAGCGCCATAGCGATCATTACGCGCTGCTTTTGTCCGCCTGATAGTTGGTGAGGATAGGATCCCAGGCGAGACTCAGGCTCAGGAATACCAACTAGATCTAGTAATTCGATAACACGCTTACGAGCGGCTCGAGTTGAATGAGCGCTGTGTAACTGTATTGATTCGGCAATTTGTTTCTCAATCGTATGTAGCGGATTAAGTGACGTCATTGGCTCCTGAAAGATCATGCCAATTTTACCGCCACGCACACTTCTTAATTCAGTCTCGCTTGCTTTTAAAAGGTCTTTGTTTTGAAAAAGGATTTCGCCACTCGGGTAAGACGTTTTATTTCTTGGATGTAAGCCGAGAATCGCCTGGGCAGTTACTGATTTTCCAGAACCGCTTTCGCCAACAATTGCGATTGTCTTTCCCGCGTGAATATCAAAACTGATACCTTTAACTGCCTCTATTTCTTGCTCTCCTTGTTGAAAGCAAACACGAAGGTCTCTGATAGATATTTGAGCATCGTTATCGTTTGTCATAAAAACTAATTACCTTGAGTGCGTGCTTATATCTTTTTTGGGTCGAATGCGTCGCGTACGGCTTCGCCAATAAATACAAGTAGAGACAGCATTAGTGCAAGAACAATAAATGCCGATGCGCCGAGCCAGGGTGCGTGTAAATTTGTTTTGCCTTGTGAAATCAGTTCACCTAGTGAGGGTGATCCTGGTGGAAGCCCAAAGCCAAGAAAGTCGAGAGAGGTCAGGGTAGTAATTGAACCCGTGAGAATGAAAGGCATGAAAGTAAGTGTCGCGACCATAGCATTAGGAAGCATGTGTCTAAACATAATTCCTCTATTGTCCAAGCCTAGTGCACGGGCTGCGCGTACGTATTCTAGGTTTCTAGCGCGCAAGAACTCTGCGCGTACAACGTCAACTAGCCCCATCCAGCTGAATAACAGCATAATACCAAGTAGCCACCAGAAGTTAGGCGTAATAATACTACTCATGATTATCAGCAGAAATAGAACGGGTAGCCCAGACCAGATTTCTATAAAACGTTGGCCATAAAGGTCGATGCGGCCGCCATAAAAGCCTTGTATAGCGCCAACTACCACACCAACAACAGAGCTAAATAATGTGAGTGCTAAACCAAAGAGTACTGATATTCTAAAACCGTAAATCAATCTTGCGACAACATCACGAGCCTGATCGTCGGTCCCAAGTAAGTTTTCACTTGAAGGAGGGCTTGGGGCGGGTACAGGAAGTTGATAGTTAATGGTGTCGTAGCTGTATTGTATAAGAGGCCATAACATCCAGCCTTCTTCATTAATCAGCTCAGAAACGTATTCGTCACGATAGTCGGCTTCGGTCTCAAAGTCTCCTCCGAATGCGGTTTCTGGGTAACTATTTAAGAATGGCGTATAAAGTTCACCCTGATAGGACACCAAAAGAGGCTTGTCATTTGCAATGATTTCGGCAAACAGTGAAGCAAAAAATAAAATCGAGAATAAGATTAAAGAGTAATATCCGCGTTTATTGGCCTTGAAGTTAGCAAGGCGTCGGCGATTCAGGGGTGACCACGAGCTAGTATTAATCAACATCACTATTGCTCCCTGCTTGCAAAGTCAATTCGCGGGTCAATAAAGACGTATGTCAGGTCGCTAATGAGTTTTAGAATTAGACCAACCAGGGTAAATACGTAAAGCGTTCCAAACATAACCGGATAATCGCGGTTGAGTACAGCTTCGAAACCAAGCAGTCCAAGGCCGTCAAGCGAAAAAATTACCTCTATCAACATCGAGCCTGTGAAGAATATACCGATCAAGGCGCTAGGCATTCCTGCAATAACTATCAGCATGGCATTTCTAAATACATGTCCATATAAAATGCTTTTGTCTGTGAGCCCCTTAGCTCTGGCAGTCGTAACATACTGCTTGTTGATCTCATCCATGAAGGAGTTCTTGGTAAGCATTGTTAGAGTTGCAAAGCCACCTATAACGATAGCGGTAACTGGCAGTACTAGGTGCCAAGCATAATCCAGAATTTGCTCGCTTGTCGTCATGGTGTCAAAGTCTGGCGAGGTAAGACCGCGTAAAGGGAACCAGTCCCAGTATGTTCCACCAGCAAAGAGAACTATTAGGATAACGCCGAATAAGAAGCCAGGAATTGCGTAACCAACAATAATGACACTACTGGTCCAAAGGTCGAACTTGGAGCCGTCTTTGATCGCTTTTTTGATGCCGAGCGGGATCGATATAAGGTAGATGATCAGTGTTGACCAAAGACCAAGAGAAATTGATACCGGCATTTTTTCAAGGACTAAGTCGAGTACACTTTTGTCGCGGAAAAAGCTTTCGCCAAAGTCAAAAACAGCATAGTTTTTGATCATAATAAAGAAGCGCTCATAAGCTGGCTTATCGAAGCCATACATCTTTTCAATGCGCTCAATAAGCTCAGGGTCAAGGCCTTGAGCACCATGGTATTTAGAGGAGCTGCCAGAGCTGCTAGAACTTGAGGTGTTGGTAGATAGCTCTCCGCTACCGCCGCCTAAACGGCTTTGAACGTCTGAACCCATTCCCTGAATCTGTGCGAGCATTCGCTCAACGGGGCCGCCGGGTGCTGCTTGCACGATAATGAAGTTTAAGAGCATGATACCGAGTAGTGTCGGTATCATAAGAAGAAGTCTGCGAAGAATGTAGGCGCTCATTACTTACGGAACCACCACGTATCGATCGCTACTCCGGATTTGGGGGAAATTTCAGGTCTCGCAAGGCTCTTAGTGTAAGCGATACGCTCAACCGGGTTATACCAGTTAGGTATTACGTAGTGCCCGTGTAGTAGAACTCTGTCGAGAGCACGAGTTCGATTAACTAAAGACTTTCTGTCTGGCGCACTGATGACAAGATCAACAAGCTTATCCACGACAGGGTCTTGTATTCCGGCAATGTTTCTAGAACCCTGCGTATTGGCTTTTGATGAATGCCAGTATTCTCTTTGCTCGTTACCTGGTGAATTTGACTGACCAAAACCACCAACCATCACATCGAAGTCAAAAGAGCGGCGGCGATTTATATACTGGGTAGTATCTACGACGCGGATACCGGCTTCAATTCCAAGTTTTTCAAGATTTTTAATAAAGGGTTGTACTACACGCTCAAAGTCTTTCTGGAATAATAAAAACTCGAATGAAAAGGGCTTTCCGCTCTGCTTATTTGTCAGCTTGCCATCCTTCACAGACCAGCCTGCTTCTTTCAGTAACTTGATGGCTTTCCTTAAATTTTTTCGCAAGCTTGCAGGTTTTTCTGTGCTAGGTGAACGGTATTCACTTGTAAAAACAGATGATGGAAGTTGGTCTCTAAAGGCTTCAAGGGTGCTTAGCTCTTCACCAGTCGGCAAGCCCCGCGAAGCGAGTTCAGAGTTCTCAAAATAACTATTACTGCGTGCATATTGCCCATTAAACAAATTCTGGTTGGTCCATTCAAAGTCAAATGCATAGGCGAGCGCCTGTCTGACACGGCTATCCTTGAAAAGTTCTCTACGTGTATTGATAACAAAAGCCTGAAGACCGGCTGGGCGCTCGTGCTTAACTTCTTCTTTGATCAGTTCGCCGTTATCAAACTTTGGGCCGACGTAGGCGTTAGCCCAGTTGCGTGCAGTGTTCTCAATGCGGAAATCAAACTCGCCAGCTTTGAAAGCCTCCAATGCAACAGTGTTATCTTTGTAATATTCGTATACGATTTTATCGAAATTATACATACCCTTGTTAACCGCAAGATCTTTTGCCCAGTAGTTTGGGTTTTTCTTCAGTGTGACCGAGCGACCAGGGTCAAAGCTGTCGATCATGTAAGGGCCGTTGCCGACAGGAATATTTAGCGACGATTTACCGAAATCGTGTTTACTCCAATAGTTTTTGGAAAAAATCGGGAGTTGACCAATGATGAGCGGGAGTTCTTTATTTTGATTGGTAGCAAACTCAAAATGAATGACTGAATCTGAGCGAACCTCAACGTTTTTTACATCGGCATAGTAAGCTGCATAGAATGGTTGTGCTTTTTCATGCTTCGTTAGTGTTTCGAAACTGAACTTTACGTCGTCTGCTGTTATGGGGCTGCCATCAGAAAACTTGGCATTAGGGTTTAGCTTGAATGTAACTGATGAACGGTCATCAGGCGTCTCGATTGTTTCGGCAATTAGTCCATATTCGCTGAAAGCTTCATCACTCGCATGCTTTGTGAGACTTTCATACAAGTAGCGAACACCCGCGGCAGAAACGCCTTTAATAATATAAGGGTTGAAACTGTCGAAGTTATCACCGACAACGCCTAGTTTTAATGTGCCACCCTGGTTTGCAACAGGGTTGACGTAGTCAAAATGCTCAAAAGACGGGTCGTATTTTAACGAACCATGCATTGCAATACCGTGCTGAGGATTTGCAGCAATAGTGAAAGTTTGAAAGATGAGAGTAAAAAACAAAGCGAATTTAAAATGCATGGCTTATTTTGCTTATTGTAAATGTAGTTGAAAAATCTAGTCTCAATGCACACTTTAGTGCAAATTACAGGATGAAAGATCGTAAAGTTAAATGATAGACTCGTCTATAGCTTTTATCACCTTAAAGGCTTACGAAATATTTAGTTAGGCAAAACTGTTATTTAAGTTCGTTTTTTACAAGGCCGCAACGCTGGCATTTTGACACCGTTACAAGCTTGCCCTGTTTAACGTCGAACTTTGAGTTGCTTATAACCTTCCACTTATGAAAGCCGCTTTTGCATAAAGTTTTGCCTTTATGCTTGGCCTTTGGGGATGGTTTTTTAAAGGGAATTACATTAGACATAATAAGAGCTTTCGTTGCTTGAAGGCCTGAATTCATCGTTATAAAAGGCTTAATGCCTATTAAGAGTTGTTGCAATACTGATGTTACCAAGACGCTACTTAGATCGCTACGCCTTATTTGTTGGCCTTAGTTTTTTGCTGCATGCGATTATAATCGGCGTGGTTATGCTTGCTCAGGTGGATAAAGATGAAGAGGAAGAAAAGCAGCATAAAGTTCTGATAAAATTAGATAATCCTATTAATGAAGAGGAAGAGGAAGAGGAAGAGGAGGAGGAAGAGGAAAAGCCTTTAACAGAAGAGAAAGCTAAAGCAGAGAAAGCTAAAGCAGAGAAAGCTAAAGCAGAGAAAGCTAAAGCAGAGAAAGCTAAAGCAGAGAAAGCTAAAGCAGAGAAAGCCAAAGCAGAGAAGGCTAAAGCNGAGAAGGCTAAAGCTGAGAAGGCTAAAGCNGAGAAGGCTAAAGCTGAGAAGGCTAAAGCAGAAAAAGCCAAAGCAGAGAAGGCTAAAGCAGAGAAGGCTAAAGCAGAGAAAGCTAAAGCAGAGAAAGCTAAAGCAGAGAAAGCTAAAGCAGAGAAGGCCAAAGCAGAGAAGGCCAAAGCAGAGAAGGCCAAAGCAGAGAAGGCCAAAGCAGAGAAATCGGGTGGTGCTTCCAGCCACAAAGGTTCCGGTCAGGCTTCGAATTTAAAGACTATTAAGCCGCGTCAAAGACTTGTAGATGGCATACCGGGTTCAGAATATCTAATAGATAAGAAAACGCTTAGGCAAAACTTCGTACTGACTAAAGAGGGTGAGGTTTTATATAAGTATGGAGCCGTCAAAGCTAAGCAGATTGAACAATCAATGTCACCTAGGCATAAGCTCATTGCGAGTGACTATTTGAAGCAAGGCTTTAAAAAAATTGAAAGCAACCTGGTAAGACCGAAAAGAAGTTACAGAGATGTTGGTAAAACCTATTACGGTCAAATTACATATTTACAGGACAGTGAAGGCTATTTTTATAATGTTGTATTTAAACAGCGTTCTGGAAGTGAAGATCTAGATAAGGCATTTATGGAAGCTTTATTAAAAACTGGGAGACTTGCGCCACCAATCGATCCAAAGGTTAGAAACTATTTTTTATATCGAAAGGGTTTGCTCTATTACGGTGAGTCTGATTTTGCTAACTAGTTTTAAGCGTTAGGTATCTTCGTTTTGGGTGTGGACAAGATAAAAGATCGTTGGCGTTTTGGTGTTCTACTTGCTGTAAGTATTATCATACATTTGCTCGCTTTAATCTTTTATGTGTGGCGAACGCAACATAGTGAGAATGAAGTCGAAGAAACGTCTGTCGTCCAAATTAAATTGATAAAACATCACTTAGAAGAACCAGGACCAGAACCAGAACCAGAACCAGAACCAGAACCAGAACCAGAGCCAGAACCAGAGCCAGAGCCAGAACCGAATCAGGATTCGGATTATTTTTCTCCGGTGCATAATGCACAGGAGTTTTCGTCCAGTAATCAAACAAATCGAGAGGCCAAAGAGGTGTTTTTTGGTGATGGCGGGGTCGAGCGCGGAGAGCAGCTAGCGAATAAAAGTATTTTAAATGAGGAGCCTGAGAAATGGAGTCAGTTGCCTGACCCTTCAGATGATCTGGCGGCCTCTGAGAAAAAAACACAGAACCAAACAGATGAAACTGAGTCAATAAGCCGGAATCTGTTAGATACGAGTACTAAAGGTGTTAATAAAGTGGCTGAACAATCTTCACAGCTGAATGACATGGATGAGCGTAACAATGTAGAGGAGAGCTCCATTATTCCTTCGTATATGGAAGATGTATATGGTGAATATGAGGCTGATACCGTTCTTTTAGAGGAAAAGAGTCAAGGAAACCCAGACACTCATGTTGTTGGGAATATCAGCTTGCTCGGTGAAGATGAACTTGAGAACGTAACTGTTGAACAACCATATAGCGAACAAGAAAGTGAAGAACTGCGTATGGTTAATAAATTTCTTGAAAGAATGAATAAGCAGGTTAACGAAAAATGGAATAATCCATACAAAGGTAGGCAAATGCATAGAGGTGTTGCAAAGCTAGAGCTGGACGAATACGGAAATGTCGTTGATGTATTTATCTTCTTGCAGAGTGGTCTCCCTGCTTTGGATGACTCGGTTGTTCGTGCAATTCGAGCCGTAAAGCGCTTTGACGTCCCAAAAAATACGATTATCGCCGAGCGATACAGCCACTTACGGTTTCACTTTAGTTCCATTGAGTTGGAGAGAGATAAAATGCCATTTGAAGTGGATCAATCCCATATTAAAGACGAGAGTGATTAGATGCACGTAAGATCAAAGGTTATTGAACGCAATTCAGAACAGTTTTCCCAGTGCAGAAAGTTGATTATTTTTGGTCCACCCCCTGGTGATCCTCTTGAGTATTTAAATCCTGAAAAGGTAATTACCTTTGATTATCGAGTATATCGGTCTTTAAAAAACTCTCTTGGTAACAAAGTCTTATTTAGTTTGGGTAATGAAGGTCTTGAGGCTTGTGATGCGGTGATCATTCACATCCCAAAAGCAAAGGCAGAGTTGGACCTTATCTTGGCCTATGTTACGCCTCTGTTGTGTCAAGGTGGTGATATCTATCTCGTGGGTGAGAAAAAAGCCGGAATTGCTAGTGCGGCTAAGAAGTTAAGCTCATATAGCAGTGATGCTAGCAAGATTGATTCAGCTAAACACTGTCAATTGTGGCATGCAAGCCTAGATCAAAAAGTCGAGCCGTTTAGCTTAAAAGATTGGATGACATCATTTGATGTTGAGGTGAATGACATATCCTTAAAAGTGGCTGCTATACCAGGTGTGTTTAGTATCGGTGAGCTCGATGAGGGTACTGAGCTACTACTGGCGAATATGTTTACCCGTCTAGAGGGGCGAGTATTGGACTTTGGTTGTGGTAGTGGCGTACTAGGGTGTTATACAAAACTGCTCAATCCAGGTATTAAGCTGGAAATGGTTGATATTAATTTGTTGGCCCTAAAGTGCGCTGAAGAAACTGCGCGGCTAAATAACATAGATGTAGATATTTACCCCAGTGATGGCTGGGCTGAGGTAAAAGGTAGGGTTAACGCCTTAGTGACGAACCCGCCATTCCATCAAGGTGTAGATACTGAATACACAACTACTGAGGGGTTTATTAAAGGTGCCAAAGATAAATTGACAAAGCACGCACCTTTTCTTTTAGTTGCGAATTCTTTTCTTAAATATGCATCGATTATTGAGGCGAGCATGGGGCGCTGCGATGTATTGGCTGAAACCACTAAGTTTCGTGTGTATAAGGCCTTTCGCTGAAGCTTGAATTATTTATAAGCAAAAAAAAGCCCTTGCATTGCAAGGGCGAGTCCACTCTAGCTTTACGCTAGCGATAAAAACCTGAAAAAATGAATTGCGTTCATTGGGTTAGATAATACTTCTTAGAATTAGAATGTTCATACTAAAATTTGAACTGGCTCACAAATATGTTTTATTGACTATTACTTGCCCTGCTTCTAAAGCATAAACCATTGGTGCATGTAACGGTATGTGATATTTTACATATATATGTGACTGTTGGTCGGCTTATAAATATTACTATAGCTTATCGACTTGAGCACAAGGAATACTGAATAGGTGGAGATTCCACCTAACCCTCAGGAGTACTCATGAAGACGGGTAGGGCTGTAATAGCCAAAAATAACAAGAATATATTCAAGCAAATTCCTGTAGCTGCTAAAAGCTGTGCTTTAGTGGTGGGCCTTACGTCGCCGTGCGCGTTTGCTGAGTTACAATTCCTTGACGATAGCTCATTATCTAACGTTACGGGTAAAGCTGGTTTGACTATTGATATAGAAACAAGGGTACATATCGGCGAGTTCGAATATGTAGATGCTGGTTCTATGTATACGAAAGATTACTCCTTGACTGGAATCGGTGGCGGCTTAGTAGACAACCTTCGCGCAAAAATTGACGTGACAGATGGTAACGAAACATTGGCAACAGGGTTTTCCGATGTTGCGCTCCTGGCCACTGCTGGTTTTTTTGATACGAGTGAAACTGATGTTGCCTGGGCTATCAATGAGTATGCTGATGGTGCTGGTGGGTTTGGGAAGCAGTACGGCGATGGCGATGTGCTTATTCACGTTACGTCACAAGACCTTGGGTTCAGTGATGCCGTCCTCACTGGCAATACTCCACCTCCACCGTCTACGCACGCATCAAATCTTGATAATTATAAAAATGCTGTTGATCTACATATTCAGGAAGCCGAGTTTGGTATACGTGCTTCAGACGGCAGTGTTGAGACTGCCTTAAGCAAGAATTTCTCAGTGGAAGCTTACCTAGGTTATTTAGATATAGTTATTAAAAACCAAGGAAATGACTTTCATGATACGACCGGCAATTCTTCGAATGGTAAGCCAAGAAATATATTGCTAGCTGATTCATATCTGGGGATCGATGCGAAATTTCGTGTAGAAGATTTGGATATTGATAGTACGAACAATGCGACCAATACAATCATACCTCGCTCAGTAACAAACCCTTATTTAACACTGCGTGATATGAGAATTCATAATGAACGTGGGAATGATACGCTTGGTAGTTTTGGCTTTGCAAGTGTTCAAAGTAAGTTGGCTGCAGCGCAACACATCATCCATAAAGATGGGGATGCTTTGATTCATGTTGATGGCCAAGCAATCTACGATATAAACGTTGCGTGGGATTGGGATCTACCCCATGTCTCTTTCGGAGATACAGGTCAAAGCATCGGTTCTGTCTACTTTACTGATTTCCATATCTCGGATACTTCACTCGTCATTTCGGCACATTAGAATATTTGCTTGATACGATTAGACCTAAAGCCAGCATTTAAGCTGGCTTTTTTGTGCTCATGAATCGCTCCACGGTATCAACGATGGTCTGAGTTTGAGGGTCAATTTCTAGGTTCACTGCATCATCTACCTTGAGTTCACCAAAGGTTGTTACCTCTAGTGTTTCAGGTATTAGATGAACGCTAAAGGACTCATTAGATACTTCGCCTAGTGTTAGACTGCAGCCATTTAATCCGGCAAAGCCTTTAGGTAGGAGGTATTTTTGGAGATTTTCGGGTGTTGTGAAATAAACTGTATGGACATCGTTAGCTGAGTCAATTTTACATATTTCAACGCTGCAATGGATATGCCCAGACATTAGATGGCCGCCTATCTCATCACCAATAGCCGCGGCTCGCTCAAAGTTAACTTGGTCGCTTTCTTGTAGCGAGCCAAGGTTTGTTAGTTTAAGTGTCTCGAGCATTACGTCGAAGTTCGCCCAGTTTTGCTCAAGATCAAAGGCGGTAGCGGTCAGACAAGTGCCGTTAATTGCAATACTTGCGCCTTTACTTATGTTTTTCAATGCGCCATCAGGAAAACCTATTTTTAATGTTTTTAGATTGTCTGTACCTGAAATTTCAAGAATGCTTGCTTTACCTTGAACGATGCCTGTGAACATAATTCCTTAAACTCTCATTTTAATATGGCTAGTGTTTGTGAGGAGGCGTTTGTCGAATTAGTGCGAGAGTGTTTCAGTGAGTGGCCACGATAAAGTGGCACTGTATTACTCGAAATAGCATTTCTGGCCTATTACTCGATCGCGCCCAGCTTCCTTTGCTTTATACAGGCATTGATCGGCAATATCCAATAGTTTAATCGCGTGCTTGATTGTGTCTGTAGTAGGGGTGGCGTTGGATACACCAATGCTCACAGTTAAAAAGGTTGAAATGCCCGAATCCAAAAACTCGTTTTCTTTGAACTGCTCACGTATGCGCTCGGCAAGTCGCATAGCACCGTCTAATGTCGTATTGGGTAGAAGCACTGCTATTTCTTCACCGCCATAGCGTGCGACGGTATCCGAAGGTCGATGGATAACTGCTTTTATCAGCTCGGCAGAGCGAGTTAGACAGTAGTCACCATACAAATGTCCGTATTTATCATTAAGGACCTTAAAGTGATCTATATCGATCATAATAACTGAAAAGCTGAGGCTGTCCCTCGCAGCACGGTGAATTTCTTTCTTAAAGGTCTTATCGAAATAGTAGCGATTCTTTAGACTAGTAAGGCCGTCAGTTACGCTTAGTTCCTTAAGCTGCGTATTCGCTTCTTCGAGCGCTTCGGTGCGTGATTTAACGATTTTATCTAAATCCTGATTCATTTTGATTTGCGCATCGAGTAGTGCATCTTGAGCTTCAACTCGCAAGTCTTTTTCATAATTTAACCTGTCAGCGAATGCGATAGAGAGAAGTGTCAGCTCGATTAGAGTGCCAAGGGATAATGCGTTTTCATTGAAAATATTTGGTTCTATAATTCGGTTATTTTCTAATAGGAAAATAATGACCGCACCTAAATAGCTAAACCAGGCCAAAGCAAAATAACGAGCAGTTTTAATCCCTTTTAGCCAGTATTTCACACCAAGGTAAAAGCCGGTCATTACCATAAAGCTTACAGCGATAAATGTACTTTTTAATGCGAAGCTATAAGAAATTAAGAAGCCGGATAGTACCGTCAATATGAAAGTCAGAATTAGAAGCTTTATCAGTACAAGGTCTCGCTTAGAGCTTATGTAGTCGATACCAATAAAATTCTTAATAAATGTTATCGCACTAATGCCGGTAAAAGCGGCAGAAAATACAACAGCGTGGTAATTAAATAGGGGGTAGTTTGGCCATAGATATTGAAAAGCGAGACCAGAAAGCACTAACTGGATGATTGCGCATGAGCTTAGGTATATTAAATAGTAAAGATAGCCTTTATCCTTTACGGTGAGATAAATAAAGCTATTGTAAAAAAGCATAATCAGGATTGCGCCGAAATATATCCCGGATAGAAGACTAAAAGATATGTTTTGCTTACTTAACTCATTTTGGGTAACGATTGAGAGCGGGAGTTGCAATACACCTTCTGACTGTATGTTTAGATATACGTCAAGCTCTGTATGGTTTTCTGGAATACTAAAAACAAAAGTAGGTAAATCTACCTTTCGGCTTTTAAATGGTAAGTGGTCGCCGGTATTGACTTGTTTGACGATGCGGCCGTCATTGACAAAATAAATCGATACACGGTCGTGATGAGGGTAATCTAATTTAACAAAATACTGTTGGTCGATATGAAAGCGCTGTTTGTGTAGCTTAAAGCGGAACCAGTAAGGCGCGTTCGTCTGCCCAAAGTGCTGAATGTGCTCGGTATTTTTTGTCCATTTATTTTTATCTATTGCTAGCACATCATTGATGCTTGCCGAAAAGGAACTGTCCAAGTAGTAATCTAGATAAGGTAGTGCATTAACTTCATCTACTATTTTGCTTACCTTAATTGTTTCGTACTGCGATGACGTGCTTTGTGCTAAGGATGGCTTAGAAATCGCGAGACTGACCCACAGCCCAATAGTGGCAATAAGCAAGATAAGCCATGCCATTTGAGAGCGTTCAGGAAGTAGGTCTATCTTTCTGTGAATGCTCATGCTCTGCTCAGAGTCCGATGTGCGTAGTTAGCTAGTGATTGGTGTGTAGTTGTTAGTATAGTGGATGTCTGAGAAATAGTTTCTAGAAAGCCATAAAAAACGCCGGATTTATAACAAATATGATAACCGGCGCAACTTGAATTTTGTCTAGTTTAGTTTTTAGGTCTGTCTATTGTTGCGAGTAAGGGCGAGGGTGCCTTGCGTTTTTAATAGCCCAGAATCTAAGCAAAGATGATAAGTAAGAGGCTATAATTACTAAAGTTGTTCAGATGGCATCCGATAAACTATAGCAACACCAAAGGGAAATCTTAGTGACTGCGCAACAAACAAACAATGCGGATACAAGCAAAACTGCATCTCTTGATAGCTTGTTAAATGATATCGATCAAAATAATGGCTTGGCCTCTGGTGATGACGCAGAGGAAAATAGCAGGCGCAAGACTCCCGATCGACGGCATACAAGCAAAAAACCTCGAGGAACTGTTGAGCGTCGTTTAGAAGACGACCGACGCCAAAAGAAAAGTATTGTTGATAACGCGCGAGAGCGTATTCTTGCACAAAAGGCCGAATTAAAACTGCAGCAACATAGGAAGAAGATATTACTTGCAGGCTGTGAGCCTGTAATGGGCTTGAACTATGATCACCTCGCAATGGACGATTACCCCGATAACACCTTGGTAGCCGAAGCTCGGAGAGATAGAGATTACTGGGTACTTATATGTGCTATTTTCGCGTCCTTGTTTGTATTTAGTTTGTTAGGTTTGCTTGATGCCTGGGTTGGTGGTGTTGGTTGTGGTATGGCTTTTCTATCTGCTTTTTTTGCATTCTCTCCTATGCGGAAGTTCTTTTTCTCTCGTCCACATTTACATGAGTTGCTAGCTAAAAGAAAGGTGATCGAATACGGAGCTTTACACCATATTCAGTACCTTGAAGGCACTGACGGGCTCGCATGGCGTTGCCAAAAATTGACAAAATTCAACCCGAACTTATCCAAGAGCCTCTTTAACGGTATATATCGTTACTCTAAAGATCGATCACTGCTAAACTATATGCAAAACAAAAAGACAATTCGTCTGTATTTGTTATTAATGGTTGAAGCTCAAAAGGCCTATAAACGCTTGGAAAAAGAATATCTAGAGAGCCATTTTAAGCATCTTGACCAAGGCTGGGATGACAGAATTGATGAGCTTGAAGCTAGCAAACTTGAACAATCGTTAAATAAGTCGGTAGGCGAGCCTGAGCAGAATCTAAAATCTTGACTTTAAGCTAGATCAAACGTATGTTTCAAACATCTGTTTGGAATATATATACTAAAAGAATTATATGGCTTATACCGAGACTGTTAACCGAATACTTGATGCTGCCGAGGTTCTCTTTGCTGAAAAGGGCTTCTCAGAAACTTCACTAAGAATGATTACGGGCAAAGCCGGTGTCAACTTAGCGGCGGTTAACTATCATTTTGGTTCAAAAAATGCGCTTATCCAGGCAGTGTTTAATCGCTTTCTTGCACCGCTAAATGAGTTAATGGTTGAAGGTCTGCGCGAGAATAACTGGGACAATGAAGGTTGCACACCAAGTATAGAAGATGTTCTAAGGTTGTACACGAGTAGTCTGTTAAAGATACCTACACGCAATAAAAATGGTGTTTCTATATTTATGCGAATGCTTGGCCTTGCTTATACTCAATCACAAGGTCATTTGC
>NZ_LWEY01001779.1:0-1224 GCF_001634935.1 Oleiphilus sp. HI0043
AAAGTTTGCATAGGTATTCAAACGACGACGCATTGGTAATAAAGCACCACGCTCAGGACGCTCTTCTACAGGAATCTTCTCAGACTCTTCATGGCTCAAGCCGATTGGGCCTTTAAGAATTGCATCCGCTGTATCACATAGATCAATCGTTTCCTGAGGGAAAGACTTACCATGTGAGAAGTAAGCACTGGCTCCGAATGGGCCGTCGATGCAATCAAAAACAACATCACGTTTTTCTTCAATTAGCTTTAATACACGCAAAGCCTGCTCTGTAATTTCTGGGCCAATGCCGTCACCTGCGAGAACCGCAATCTTGTATGTTTGAGTCATTATTTTTTCCTAGCGAAATAATACGTCGATATAAATGTGGGCGTATTGTAAAGATAGCGCCCCCTATCTGGCAAATAAATTGATTTATAAAGAAGACGATATGGCCATTCAAATAGCGCATATCGCCCATAATAGGTTGACGGGCGCGTCACCATTATGTAACTTGCTTACCCCTTAGATTAAAGTGTTAACAGAGCATTAGGCCAATCGCCTCGGTGTCGGGATACAAACTTCTGTTAACATGCTGTATGTAAACTAATTTGTTTTGAGATTTTGTGGCAATGGCGTACGAAAATATACTTTATGAAGTAATTGGTCCTCTGGGATTAATCACCCTTAACAGACCAACAAAGCATAACGCGGTGTCGTTAGCGACGCTGGATGACCTTCATAACGCTTTTGCTGAAGCTGAAGCCGACCCTCAGGTTCGCGTTATCGGTTTAACCGGTGCGGGCGAGAAAGCCTTTGCTTCAGGTTCAGACCTTAACGAAGTAGAACACCGAGATATTAAGAAAGCACTTGAACCGATTGTTCAAGGTTTTGCTGAACGCTGTGAGCGTAGTGAGAAAGTATCTATCGCCGCCATCAATGGTATCTGTATGGGCGGTGGCTTGGAGCTGGCACTGGGTTGCGATATTCGTATCGGTACGACTAACTCCAAATATGCAACACCTGAAGGCAAGCTAGGTATTATTCCTGGTGGTGGTGCAACTCAGCGTTTACCACGTATTGTTGGTAAAGCTTGGGGCATGGAAATGTTATTAATGGGTGAAACCATTGATTCTGACCGCGCTTATCAAATAGGCTTAATTACCCGTTTGCTTGAGCCAGAAGATCTTATGCCGACGCTACATAAAATGGCAGGTCAAATTGCCGCGTTTGCGCCACTCGTTC
>NZ_LWEY01001780.1:0-905 GCF_001634935.1 Oleiphilus sp. HI0043
GTGATCATAATCAGATTTATCGCCTCGAACATAGACCATTGCGTTGATGGCGCTACTTCCGCCTAAGGTTTTTCCTCTGGGGCAGAACATTGGTTGCCCCTTACGAATGTCGGCAACGGCTTCAGACTCATAGCCCCAGTTATATTTTTTACTATACATAAAGTAAGCAAAAGCTCCGGGTATTTTAATCATTGGACTTTTGTCTTCAGGTCCGGCTTCAAGTACCAGCACCGAGTTCTTTTCATTCTCGCTTAAGCGATTCGCAAGCACACTGCCCGCCGAACCGGCGCCAACAATGATGTAGTCGTATATTAGTTCTGACATCTTGTCACCCAATCTAGAGTCAATATGGTTATCATGAGGGTGATGTTAACTGAGTGCTCAGCACCTAAGAATGGCGGGAGTTGCCAAGGACAGGTCAATAAGTGTCAATAACGATAAACTTCCTTACCCTTCTCGATACTGTGATGGCGCGCAGCCAAACCAGCGTTTGAAACTGCGCCCAAAATTCGACACATCTTCGTAACCAAGCTGTAAAGCGATCACATCTATCTTTTGATCTGTTTTCTTCAGCAAGTATTGAGCATTTTTTTTCTTGGCGTCTTCCATTAGAAGTTTGAAAGTCTTACCTTCTTGCTTCAGTTTTCTGATTAAGGTGCTCTTGGACATATAAAGCGTCTTGGCGGTTTGCTCGAGTGATAGTTCAAACTGAACACTCGAAAGAATTAGTTCATTCACTTTGTCTGATAATGTGCGTGATTCCATTAAACGATTAAGCTCATTCTTACATTGTTGAGCGGCCATTTCGGCAGTAACCGGATCTGCTGAAACGCAGGTGATCGCCTTCCACTCCAATGGCATACCATATCGCAAAACTCCGTCTGAATAACGAATGCGCTTCGGCA
>NZ_LWEY01001781.1:0-789 GCF_001634935.1 Oleiphilus sp. HI0043
GGATTGGAATGTCGTGGTAGTGGCCACCTCGAATCGCTCCCCCGATGCCTTGTATAAGGGAGGCATTAACCGATCCCTTTTTATGCCATTCATAGACATGTTAAAACACACGTTCGACATTTTTTCCATGGAGGGTTCCACTAAGGATTATCGACTCGAAACTCGAGCGGATGGTCAATCCTATTTTTGGTCAAACAAGGATGTTCATGGCGATAATAATAGTAATAACAACACGCAGGCGAAGTTGGAAGAAATATTTGGTGGCACTGCATCCGGAACTGAGGCTGAGGTCATTCAAGTTCGCTTCGGTCGCACCGTCCAGGTCGCCCGATTGAATGACCGGTGCGCCTGGTTTGACTTTTCCGAGTTGTGCTACCAACCGCTCGGCGCGGCCGATTATCTTTCCCTCTGCGACCGATTTCCGGTCCTCATTATGGACAGCGTCCCCCAATTGGGCGCCAACCACCTCAACGAAGCGCGACGATTCGTGAACCTCATTGACGCGTGTTATGAATCTCGCACCCGCTTGGTGCTAGCGGCACAAGTCCCGCTCGACGAATTATTTGTCGATTTTGAAGCGCAAGTCGAAAGCAGAGATGGAGATGTAGAATTGTTTGTCAGTGAGAAGGGGGGAAACTCGAGTTCCTTTGCGACGACCATGATTCGCACCAAAGAGGGGGAACATTTGGAGTGGTCGGCGACGGGTCTAATTGGCGTGTCACTGGCACAATTCTCGTCCGCCAATGATCTCGCCTTTTCCTTTCGACGAGCCGCGTCTCGATTGGTAGA
>NZ_LWEY01001782.1:0-502 GCF_001634935.1 Oleiphilus sp. HI0043
CCGCCAGAATTACCTGGATTAATCGCTACGTCAGTCTGAATAAAAGGTACATAATTTTCGTTAGGGAGGCTACGCCCCTTGGCACTAACAATTCCGGCAGTAACGGTGTAATCAAAACCAAAAGGAGACCCTATAGCAAAGACCCACTCACCAACCTTAAGCGGCTTTGACTTACCCAACTTAACTGCTGGCAAATCATCTGCTTCAACTTTCAAAACGGCCAGGTCTGAACGTTTGTCAGCGCCAATGAGTTCAGCTTTTAATTCACGTCGATCACTAAAACGAACATAAATTTCATCAGCACCATCGACGACGTGGTTATTAGTTAGAATAATGCCATCTTCACTTGCGATAAAGCCTGAGCCCATCGACTGCATACGCTTCTTGCCGTTAGGCTTTCCTGATTTTGGTGGGCCGCCAAAGAAATGCCGGAAGAACTCCGGGATTTGCTCCATATCACCCTGAAACTGGAACTGGGAAGGTCGCTCGGCATGGCTAACCG
>NZ_LWEY01001783.1:0-1080 GCF_001634935.1 Oleiphilus sp. HI0043
GTTTATCACCCTGAAGTGATGAGCCTGATTAAGTCTGGAGACGTAGCGACAATCAAGCTGAAGGGCTTGGAGCATGGGATTCACTTGCTGCAATTGAAAAGGCTAGATGTGCTGATTGATTTCGGGATTTTGCTCAAGTATCAACTTCGAGAAAGAAAATTGAATGAGCAGCTTGTATTGGCCAAGCTGCCTGCAGACGAATATAAACTTCATTGCGCCTATTCAAAACAAATTAAAAATAAGATTGCGCCAAAAACACTCGATATGCTTATTGAAAACCTCGTCAGAACCGGTGAGCTTGATCGAATTCTAAAACGTTATCAGTGATCCACTTCATTAGATAAATTGCTGCTTTATTGGCTTGCGGCATACTGTGTTGATCGAAACTGGCTCAAACTATAATCTCTTGTATAGAATTCAGGGTGAGCTAAGGGCGCTAGTTGGATAGGTAAGGCTACTTTTGCGAGTGACAGGTTTTTCAGCAAGAAAGGGCCTTCTTCCTGAGCGTCATGAATCATTAAGCCATCGAACTCCAAAGGTATCCAATGCTTGCCAGGTGCAAGCTCACCTGAATGTTGGGTTGTGCCAATAGGTGTATTACTGGCGCTATAGAGCGAGGCTTGAAAGTAAAAACGGTTTTTGCTGCTGACGCTAATTTCGGTCTCTATTAATAAATTCCCTTGCGCATTGAGCTTATCTCGAAAGTTTCCGGTCAGCTCTAGAGCCGGTTCTGAAAGAGTGAAAGTAATAGCGTCTGCAAGTTTGTTGGTTTTGTTAACGATTAGTACTTTATATAAACCAGCAATTTTTTCTGCATCAATATCAATTCGATATTCGTAAATGCCGTCCTGATTTTCGTCAGTGAACTCAAACTGTTGCAGGTTCGAGCTTTCATTGTAGATTAGTTGGCCCAGAAACTGGCTTGGAATTGGTGCTTGGTTCGCGTCCTGAAGGCTTGCATAGATGGTTGCTATGTCTCCATGAAGATAGTATTTCTTATCGCTCCAGATTGTTAGTGCAGTATGAGTCTCTTCATCAAGGCTGGTCCGTTCATCAATTGCGTAGCGCTTCTCGGTGGGG
>NZ_LWEY01001784.1:0-673 GCF_001634935.1 Oleiphilus sp. HI0043
TATTTATGGCATCAGCCATTGTTCGCGTTCTTGCGGATGAAGAGCTCAGGCGAACCTTCTGAAGCACTATTCATCCTGGCAGTACTTTTAACCTTCGTACTGGCTTTTCTAAGTTACCGCTATGTCGAAACCCCGTTTAGAAGAAGCCCTAAGTTCAAAAACAAGGATATGATCCAGGTTGCTAAACGTTGGATAGGTATTGCTATATTAGGCTTTGGATTCATACTCGCAACTGACGGCATGCAATTTCGTTTTAGCACCGAATATGATGCAACGATTGAACATAACCCTAAGAGAAAACAGTGCCACACCAAAGGGAAAGACTACCTGCGCCCGGAAGAATCGTGTCATTACTTCAACGACAATGTCACCTGGGCTACTTTTGGAGATAGTCACACCGTAGAACTTGCTTATGCCTTAGCAAAGAAGCTCGAGCCTCATAAGCAAGGCAACCGTCACTTGTCGTTTAGTGGCTGCCAACCCGCGCTGAACTATAATGTCAAACGAGGTGGCTGCCATAATTGGACAAATGAAACACTAGCTTACTTAGAACAAGAACAAAGCATTAAGAATGTAATCGTAGGCTACCGATATACAGGTTTTTTATCTAAACCAGATATCAATAATTGGCTGAGAGAACCTTTCCGAAAAGAAACGCACGAAGAAGTTTGGG
>NZ_LWEY01001785.1:0-881 GCF_001634935.1 Oleiphilus sp. HI0043
CACAGAACAAGTGCCAGCGCCTGATGTAGATCCTGAAGGAATGTTCCAGATGCAGGTGTCTGCATTGGCTTACGACAGCTACGTAGGTGTTATTGGTGTAGGTCGTATTACTCGCGGAACATTGAAGCCAAATCAGCAAGTAATTATTAAAGATGCCAAGGGTAATGAGCGTAAAGGCAAGGTGCTTAACGTCAAAACTCATATGGGGCTTGAGCAGGTTGAGACGCCACTGGCGAATGCTGGAGATATTGTTTGTATCAATGGTATTGATGGCTTAGGTATTTCAGATACTTTGTGTGACCCGGAGTGTGTAGAGGCTTTGCCAGCACTAAACGTAGATGAGCCAACCGTAAGTATGACCTTCGTGGTGAATGATTCTCCTTTTGCAGGCCTGGAAGGTAAGTTTGTTACGACGCGTAATATTAAGGACCGTCTTGATCAAGAGCTTATTCACAATGTGGCATTACGAGTGGCGCCAGGTGATACGCCGGACAAGTTTGTTGTCTCGGGTCGTGGTGAATTACACCTTTCTGTATTGATTGAAACAATGCGTCGTGAAGGTTTTGAGATGGCGGTATCGCGCCCTGAAGTTGTCCAGAAAGAAGTTGATGGCCAGATTCACGAGCCGTATGAGATGGTTGTAATTGATGTTGAAGAGCAGCATCAAGGGCCTGTGATGGAAGCAATGGGTTTGCGAAAGGCAGAATTAACCAATATGGAGTTGGATGGTAAAGGGCGTGTGCGTCTTGAGTTTGTTATCCCTTCTCGTGGTTTGATCGGTTTCCGTGGATTATTCCTGACGCTGACTTCTGGTTCAGGCATCATGACGAGTGTCTTTGATCACTATGGCGAAGTGAAGTCTGGTGGCTCTTTTGAGCGTC
>NZ_LWEY01001786.1:0-831 GCF_001634935.1 Oleiphilus sp. HI0043
CGCTGATCACCAAACAGTCGACCATTCACCCAAAAATCCATGGTCTTTTCCTGAGCCAAAGCTGTATAGGTATAGCGACTCCCACCCATGGCATAACGCAGTTGTGAAGCATACGCACCGCCAAGATGATTACCTTGACCACCACCACCTACAATCGCGAAAGAATCGGGGCCAAACTGATCACGCGTTACATTCATTTTTTCAGCGATTTCATCTAAGGCCTGATCCCAGCTAACCTTCTGAAAGCTCCCATCTGGCATCCTTTTTAAAGGATGTGTCAAACGATCATCGTGATTTTGATAATGCTCTAATCTTGCCGCTTTCTGGCAAATATAGCCCTTAGTCATAGGGTGTTGAGGATCACCTTTGATCTTAATTAATTTGCCGTCCTGGGTGGTAACATCCAAGCCACAGTTTCGTGAACATAATATACAAGCGGTTTTATGCAGCTCTGTATTCTCACTATCAACGTTTGTCATGATCGCTCTCTTGCTTTTTAAAAGCTGTAATTATTGAGATATAGACTAGCTTAATCTTTGTAATACACCATCTGGCTACTTGTCGCCACCAAGGTACCATCAGGGCTCCATAGCTCAGCCCTTTGCTCAAAATAACCATTAGTAAATTTGGTAGCGCTAGCGCGACCAAGCAGATGAGTCGCCTCCAAGCCCAACAATTCATCTTCAGTTATATGGAAATTAATCGTTAAACTAACCGTTCCCATTGGGACGATCTTATGTCTTCGAACAAAAATTCGTGGAAAGAACGAGTCAGAGATTGCTGTTACTGAGGCATAGTCCAGCTTTCTTGCTGGCTTGTCAGAAATCCACA
>NZ_LWEY01001787.1:0-748 GCF_001634935.1 Oleiphilus sp. HI0043
ATTCTTCCTTGCCCCCCCTCTAGCCTTAAAGATTGATTACTTAGTAGGCAGAGCTTTCCATAGCTCGCTAGCGGGCTAGTACATGCCTTCAGCTAAGCACGGTATGAAACCCGCTACCTACACAAAATAACCATAGTCATAGTGATACAATCCTCACTAGCTGGCATAGGAATCGTCAATGCAACCTAAACACGAGCTCAGCTCTCAACACCCAGCATTATTCAACCTTGGCTTTCGTGCATTTTTCGCCGGTGCTAGCCTCCTTTCTTTAGTCAGCATCGCCGTATGGTTACTCTTTCTAAACCAAGCCTGGTCTTTTAATTCAAATAGCATCAGCCCTTTTCAATGGCACGCTCATGAAATGATCTATGGCTACGCCGTGGCAGTAATCGCCGGCTTTTTGTTAACCGCAGTAAAAAACTGGACCGGCCTACAGACTCCTCACGGCAAACCGCTCATGATCCTCTTTTCTTTGTGGGCCCTGGCACGCCTAATGTGGCTGATTAACGTACTATCACTCGCTGCATTCTTCGACCTCATCTTTATCGTTTGTCTCGGCTACGCTATTGCCAAGCCGATCATCCAAGTCAAACAATGGCGTCAAATGGCGATTCTTTCGAAGCTAGTGCTGATTGCAGTCGGGAATGCCTTTTTCTATGCTCAAGCACTTGGTTTTAGTGATTCAGGTGCACATACATCCCTCTACGCAGGCCTCTATATCGTTGTCGGTCTGATCCTGACCATCGGG
>NZ_LWEY01001788.1:0-634 GCF_001634935.1 Oleiphilus sp. HI0043
TGGTTCACTTTTGTTGACTGATGAAAAAATTAAAGTGCTATATATTGCACAATGATCTAATTTTGTTTTTGACGCAAGCTTTGTTTTGAGGCGCGATAAATTTGGTGGAAGAGGCTTGAACTAATGTGGGGCAGTTCTTCGGAAAGCAGGGTGCTGTATAGGCGTATATGCTGATTGATATATAAGCCCAATTAAGTTCAGTGGGCTTATATATCAATTTAGGAGTCAGCTTGATTTAACGTTTTTTAAGGCGTGATAGAAGGCGGCGAGAATTTCTTTTGTTCGGTGTATTGTTTGAATCAAGGCCTGCTTGGTTTTTACTTATGTGTGCTTTTTTTTGCTTTTCGATAGCGCTCATGGACTCAGGTTCATTTGTTTTTTGAGGAGGTTTGGAAACCGGCTTCCTTGCTTTTACTGCTTTGCTTGAATTAGCTTTTCTGATTATCTTTTGTTTTCTTATCTCGGCTTCGATCAGTGCGATATCTTTTAGAAGAGCTTTTTCATGATCAGGTGTCTTTCGTTTAGTGACTCTTTTTTTTACTTTGGGTTCTTTATCGGTTAGTAATTTACTTACCCACTTCTCATCAAACTCAGGGGGAAATTGCTCCTCAAGATGGGCTGCAATCTTTTTGTT
>NZ_LWEY01001789.1:0-956 GCF_001634935.1 Oleiphilus sp. HI0043
CTTCCAGGTTTGTGGCTACCTGAGCATTCACATTTTGCACAATAGGAATACCGGGTTCTTTAAATGTCAGTTTCGACATTGCATTTGCCAACTCTTCACCTGCAGGCTGTAACAAGTCACAATGGCAAGGAACACTTACAGGAAGCTTCGCAGTACGACGAGCGCCTTTTTCTTTTGCGATAGCCATCGCCCGGTCCAGCGCATCGGTCGCACCCGATATGACGATCTGACCAGGAGAGTTAAAGTTTGCCGGCGCAACAACTTGCCCTTGGGCTGCCTCTTTACAAGCCTCTTTAGCTTTATCATCATCAAGCCCCAAAAGAGCAACCATACCGCCCTCACCTAGAGGAACCGCTCCCTGCATAAGCTTACCACGAAGGTTAACGAGCTTAACCGTCTCTTCAAAATCCAGTACGCCGCTAGCGATCAAGGCCGTATATTCACCCAAGCTATGCCCACACACATAGTCTGGACGGATGTCAGAGTTTTCTATCCAGGTACGCCACATCGCAACACTTGCCGTTAATACAATAGGCTGAGTAATTTCCGTCTGGTTGATCTTATCTTCAGGCCCATTTAGCGCAATATCTTGAAGATCCTCTCCAATTGCTTCAGACGCTTCAGTAAAGGTTTTTACTGCTAATTCTGACTGCGCCAAGAGATCTGACATCATTCCAATTGACTGAGAACCTTGACCGGGAAACATAAAGACAGTTGTCACAAAATTCACCTTTTAGATAGTTTGACTTGGATATTCAAATAATTAGCGACGCATAGCCACCAAGACCAGCGCTATAGCAAAACCTTTTCCAGCTCGCTATTAATCAGCTCCGGCAGATTAGCTTCCGCCTCTTTATAGGCAAGATCAATCGCTTGCTCAAAAGACTTCGCATTAGCATGCCCGTGACTTTTAACCAAAACGCCTTGCAGACCAAGGAAGATGGCCCCATTGTGAG
>NZ_LWEY01001790.1:0-1057 GCF_001634935.1 Oleiphilus sp. HI0043
TCGGTCCAGTTAACCGGAGATCTAGGTCTTTTTATAGAATCGGCAGGGCTTCCTTCATCAGATACTTATACGAGCTATATTGAGGGCAGCGACGACAACATACTCATTCACCTCGAGCGTGAAACTGACGGCCAGCCACAATTGTTTGCTCAAAATTTCGACAGCGAACTCTATACAAGTCATTTCCCAGATATTGCGAACTCAATATGGGGACGAATTTCCAACTTATTTGATAGCTCGGGTGCCCCCGTAGAACAGGCTATCATCAACTCAAATGATACGACATTACTAAGTGTTGGAGAGAAAACTATTCCCGCTCTCATTAACCCTAATATCTATCAGTATAATCAAGATCATGACTTGGGGCATGGCGCTCTAATAGGGACTTTGCCTGGCAACATCGCAGAGGTTATCGATATTGACATAAAGAGCCAATTTCATGGTGAGGTGAAAGTTAAAGATAGCTATGAACATGACGCACCGGTCAAGACCTACTTCTTTCCGAGCAGCCTTTCTTTCATCAACCCGACAGGCTCTTTTGGCGACATGAAGTTTATGTATGACGATACTTCTGAAGAACCATCAGAGAGCGAAGAACTCCTCGAAGAAGCACCTTAAAAAGGCCCAGTGGCGAATACTCTATTCGCCACTCAACAGCCTTGGAACACGAGTAGTAATACTACAAAATAACTCGTAGGCAATCGTACCAGCCAAAGATGCAAGCTCGTCCGCCTTAATATAATCCCCCCACAGCTCAACAGGACTGCCAAGACCACAAGAAGGAATATCCGTTATATCAATTGCCAACATATCCATCGATACCCGCCCTACAAGCGGGGCTCGAACAAAGGATTGTGACGCGGAATCAAAAACCGCTACCGGCGTTCCATCTGGTGCATGTCGGGGATAACCATCACCATAACCGCAAGCGACTGTTGCAATTCGTGATTCACGAGATGCTCGCCAGCGGCCGCCATAGCCAACACGCTCTCCGATAGAAAGCTCTCTAACAGCCATGATTGCAGACTTTAATTTCATCACCGGCTTTAAATCAAAA
>NZ_LWEY01001791.1:0-1028 GCF_001634935.1 Oleiphilus sp. HI0043
ATCGCAACACCTTACTTACGTTGACCAAGTCATCATCAATGGATGCAACACCCACTGAAGTGTTGATAACCATTGGCCATAAACAACATAGCGTTACCGTAATCATCGATACGATAAAGGACTTGGCTACCATTGGGTCTGGCGAGACGTAGAGAGCACTCACCAAGATTGTGACCAAAGGCAACCAAGCCAAAGGAGAAACAGGTTTGAACACCTGAATAATCGGATTAACTGCCGAGTTCAGTGTTTTGTTCAGGCCAATGGCAATGCCTAAAGGAATCGCTATCGCGGCAGCCAATAAAAAACCAGAAGCGACCGTCTTTAAGCTGGTAAAGATTTGGTCAAGGAAAGTTTCTTTTCCTGTATACGCTCTGATTTTAGGCACATAAGATGGATCTTCAGCCACTCGTGCCGCATTTCTTTTCTCTTGCCTTTCGTAGAAGGCTTGCTCTTTAGTCCGCTCGGAAACGTGCTCATCATATAAAGAGACGAACTGCTCCATTACCATCGCGGGACCCGGAAACTGCCCCAAAGAAGTTTTAACACTCTGTGCGGCTGCCGCCCAAATAATGAGAAATACCGCAATACCTGCCATGGGTATTGCCAGAGTCTTCGCTGCCATCGCTCCAAACTCTAATACCTTATCCAACCAAACAATTGGTTGTTCTATATCGTCCTTAAGAGATGTCGCCGTTGACATAATCTTCTGCTCCTGCTTAAAGCTACTTCAGTTAACTGACGACTCTCGTTCTAACAAACATTGAGAGCCGATCAAGATAAATCTTTCTTAGACAAACTTCGTTATCAGCAGTCAGACAACAAACCCTGGTTCAGGCCAGCATTTGTCGTCCGACATATGTAATACTCTTTAGATCTTGTCGCCTGATTTCAGACCAATTGAGAACTTCTCGATATACTTGTTTGGTTGTGTACCGTCATAAACAATGTTATCGATAAAGTGCGTTTGTGGGTCACGGTAGCCATCTTCAGTAGAGAAGTCTGGGAAGTCAGCCGCTTTCGCTTTACCT
>NZ_LWEY01001792.1:0-1670 GCF_001634935.1 Oleiphilus sp. HI0043
TAGTTTATCTGATGAATCCGGCTTAGTCTCTGCGTTTGCAGTGCTCTCCTGAGTCTTATAGTGCTAACTGAAGACCAAGGTATACGCCGCTTTCAAGGGTTTCATTCTTGCCATCTAATTCGCTGCCAACATTCATATAGCGGAAGCCGAATGCGATATCGGCATTTTCAATAATTCGGTAATTGACTTGGGTTCTAAAACGACTGAACTCGTCAGAGTCTCCAAAAGATAGTACCTTGGGCGCATAATGTAGATCTGTTTCAAATGATAAGCCAGGTGCGCTTGGTAGGTTTAGCCTTAGTGAACCGCCAATTCCAACAGCAGTACCTTTGAAATCCTCGATTTTAAAAAAGTTACTTTCAAATCCAATAGCAACTGTTGCTGGCATATTACCGATAACGGTTTGTCCTTTTGCATGTAGGTCAACGTTTAGAATATTGGTTGTGTAATCGTCATCTTTATAGAAGTACCCCATGCCAAACCTTGCCTTAGACCGGCTATTATCTTTAGTATAGTTTCCGTGAACCGCGTCATTGCTGAGTCTGAGATCAATCTCATCAGCATGGGCTGTGGGTGTAGATAGTACAAGTGTATATCCGATCAACCCGATAAATGATAATAAGCCAGGGTTTAACTTTCCTTTTTTAAAGCATTGCATTGGTTTTCAAGTTCCTTGTTAGTCAATTCTTTACTTGGTAATTAAGTTCTTAACACCGAAAGTTTCTAAGGTGAGTTTTAAAGTCTAATTCTTAGGCTTGTCTTAAGGATCACATCTGGTACGGATCGTGGCCTAATGTCTTCAGCAATCATCAGATTTATTGATATATCCTGACTGAAACGGTGTGCGCTTTCAAAGGATATTTGCAGCGGTACCCAGCCAAGTTCACGTAGCTCTGTTTTGAACAAGGGGGAGTGAGTATCAATCTGACTTTTTAACTGCCAATTAGGACTAATTAGCCACGCGAACCCTGCGCGAAAAGAAAGGTTTACAGGATGCTGCTCAAGAATCTTAAGTTGCTCTGACTTTCCTATATAGCCAAGACCAGTACCGTACCATAAAGAAAGCTTTGTTTGTTCAAAAAAATTGCGCCTTTTGAACCACTCAGGGTTCTGCTGGGTGATGCTAAAATTTATGTCGAAGGCTTCACTGCCTGTTTGATTCGTGTAGTTGCCAGTGGGAATTTTAAGTGTAGCGTTGTATTGAGTATCGGAGATTTCTTTCATTTTCCATGCGAATGAAACCTCGGTGTCACCCCATGAAGACGCTTCCCGCTGAAAAGATAATACCTGCTGATTTTCAGAATAGAGTGTCCAGTTGAACCTATCGTGTTGCTTATCGGAGCGGCCATTTTGTGGAAGTGCTAATGCATCATGGAAGTGGAAAATAAATCGATCACCTAAACCGCCGCCATGTTTTATCCAGGACGCGTCTACCAGAATGCGAAGCTGTTGAGAATATTGGTATGAAACTGTGTTTCTAAATCTCCAGGTTTCTCCGTCTATGCGAAAATAGTCGCCATTTTTATCTGTAGTGCTGATGTAATTGGTGAGCGAAGCGTCTGATTGTAAATGAATCGATCCGATTTGCTCAGTTGGGTAAAAGCTAGCTCTTGGGAGAGAGAAAAGCATAGCAATAGGGCTGTTGTTTCGAGCGTCTATTGTCTCGCTAT
>NZ_LWEY01001793.1:0-1282 GCF_001634935.1 Oleiphilus sp. HI0043
CTATTATTACTGTTGACGATTGGGTCGAAAGTCAAGCTCGCTTGGCTGACCGTTTAGACATTGACGTTTGGGCTGCGGTGGTCGGTGGGAGTCTAGGCGGTATGCAGGCTTTGGCGTGGTCGCTCAATTATCCCGAGCGTTTGAAACATGCGGTGGTTATTGCCTCAACACCTAAGCTGACTGCTCAAAATATTGCTTTTAATGAAATCTCTCGTAAAGCGATTACCTCTGACCCCGATTTTCATCAAGGTCACTATTACAGCCAAGATACCATACCGTCGAAAGGCTTGATGCTCGCTCGTATGATTGGTCATGTGACCTATCTGTCTGACGCCTCAATGGGTGAAAAGTTTGGTAGGGATCTAAAGGAAGAAGCCTTCAACTTTGGCTATGATGTTGAGTTTGAAGTCGAGAGCTACCTAAACTATCAAGGTGAGCGCTTCTCAAAAACCTTTGATGCCAATACTTATTTATTAATGACACGGGCTTTGGATTACTTTGACCCGGCTGAAAAAACAGAAGGTTCTCTTGAGAAAGCACTAGGCAAAGCCCAGTGTGGCTATTTTGTTGTTTCCTTTAGTACAGACTGGCGCTTTTCTCCCGAGCGTTCAGAGCGTTTGGTTGAAGCTATGACTAAAGCAGGTAAACGTGTCTGTTATGCAGAGGTAGACTCAGAATATGGACATGATGCGTTTTTAATTCCAACGGAGCGCTATATGGCTATCTTCTCAGCTTATATGAAGCGTATTGCTGAGGAGATAAAATAATGCGTGCCGACCTGAGACTGATAGAACCCTGGGTGAAAGAAAGCAGCCGTGTGCTCGATTTAGGTTGTGGTGATGGCACTTTACTGGCGCACTTACAGCAGGAAAAGAAGGTCCTTGGATATGGGCTAGAGATTGCGTCAGAGCAGATAACCCGATGCATTGAGAAGGGAGTTAATGTTATAGAGCATGATCTGGACAAAAGAGGCCTGTCTCAATTTGCCGATCAGCAGTTTGATACGGTGATTATGACGCAAGCTCTACAGGCAGTCCGGCGTCCGGATGTGATGCTTGATGAAATGATGCGTCTCGGAAATCAGGGAATTGTTACCTTTCCAAATTTTGGCTATTGGCGTTGCCGCCATTACCTTTTGTGGAATGGCAAAATGCCGATGTCGAAAACTTTGCCGCATACCTGGTATAACACACCGAACATCCACCTCTGCACCTTTAAGGACTTTGAAGCGCTTTGTGTTCAAAAAGGTATCAAGATCCTGAACCGCGAAGTGGTGGATGCA
>NZ_LWEY01001794.1:0-633 GCF_001634935.1 Oleiphilus sp. HI0043
TTGTATTGGCTGGAGGATACCGCTCCACCACTTCCAATCCAGTCCGTATGGAAAAACTCGCCTCGATCTCTATCAACCCGTTCATAAGTATGCGCACCGAAGTAATCACGTTGCGCTTGCAGCATATTTGCTGGCAATCTTCCGCAGGTGAAGGCATCAAAGAAAGACAAGCCTGACGCGGTACATTGCATTGGTAGCCCGATTTCAATCGCTTTACCCAAAACCCTGCGCCAGGAAGGAAGTGACTGCTTCAATAATTGTTGAAAATAGTCATCGATTCCTAAGAAAGAGAGCTCAGGGTTCTTTATAAAGGCGTCACGAATATTCTCTAGAAAACGACTTCGGATAATGCAACCTCCTCGCCACATTAAAGCAATATTCCCGAAGTTCAGATTCCAATCCAAGTTGTTTGAAACTTGCTTCATTAACATGAAACCTTGAGCATAAGAGATGATCTTAGACGCCAATAAGGACTCTCTCAACGCTTCAAGCCAATCGTCCTTATCTCCACCAACACTAGATATCTCACGCGCGAAAGCTGTTTCAGCAGCGATTCGCTCTTCTTTGAAACTGGAGATATATCGTGCAAAGACCGACTCACTAATCAAGCTCAAAGGTACACCGTTTTCAAGT
>NZ_LWEY01001795.1:0-1458 GCF_001634935.1 Oleiphilus sp. HI0043
GGTCTGGGGGCGTATCAGCTTAGCTGTCGCAGCGTCTGAAGATAAGGTTGTTAATGAAGCTATAGCAAAGACTGCTAAGCAGAGAAATATCCCGATTAACGTCGTTAATCGAGTAGATATTAGTGATTTCGTATTTCCTTCTATTATTGACCGCTCACCTGTTATTGCCGCGGTATCTAGTAGTGGTGAATTGCCTATTTTAACGCGTTTGGTTCGTAGTCGTTTAGAGGCAAACCTTCCACATGCTTTTGGCCGTATGGCGATGATCGCTAAAAAGTACCGGCAGCAGGTACGTGAGGGTGTTGATGGTATTAATGCGAGAAGGCGCTTTTGGGAAAAACACTTGGAAGGTAAGTTCTCTGAGTTGGTTTTTTCAGGAAAGGAAGAAGACGCTGTTGACCTATTAGAGTCTGCCATTGAAGATCTTTCTTCTACTGCGCCAAGTAATGACGGTGAGGTTTACTTGGTCGGCGCAGGGCCCGGAGATCCCGACTTATTAACGTTCAAGGCTTTGCGCTTGATTCGCCAGGCAGATATCGTTTTGTACGATCGTTTGGTATCTGAACCAATATTAGAGCTTGTCAGGCATGATGCGGAGCGTATTAATGTTGGAAAGGAGCGTTCAAATCACCTTGTCCCACAAGAGTCGATTAACGAATTGCTTGTTAAGTACGCAAAGCAGGGTAAGAGAGTACTGCGTTTGAAAGGCGGCGACCCATTTATATTTGGTCGTGGTGGCGAAGAAATAGAAACGCTGGCAGAAGAGGGAGTGAGTTTCCAGGTTGTGCCAGGAATTACTGCTGCATCGGGCTGTTCCGCTTATTCAGGCATACCTTTAACTCATCGCGACTATTCTCAATCGGTACGTTTTGTTACTGGCCACTTAAAGAACGATACTTGTGATCTTCCCTGGCATGAATTAGTTCAGGAGAATCAGACCCTGGTTTTTTATATGGGCTTAACGGGGCTTGCAACCATCTGTTCATCTCTGATTGAGAATGGGATGCGTACTGATAAGCCTATAGCTCTGGTTTCCAAAGGGACAACAAGGCATCAAAAGGTTTATGAAGGAACGCTGTCAACTATTGTGGATATTATCAAGAACCAAAAGGTTGCCGCTCCGACTTTAATTATTATTGGCGATGTTGTTAGCTTGCGCGATAAGCTGAAATGGTTGGAGTGACCATTTGTGCTTATCAATAAAAAAGCCGCTCAGATTGAGCGGCTTTTTTATTACTTTAAATCGTTTGAACTGTTTATCGCTTAGGTAGCACGTCTTTTAGTTTCTCGTGCATTTCCAGTAACGATTTTTCAGTTGTCTCCCAGTCGATACAAGCATCGGTAACTGATACGCCGTACTCAAGCTGAGATAAATCTTCAGGAATCGATTGGTTACCAAACTTAAGATTGCTCTCAACCATAATGCCAACGATAGATTTGTTGCCGTCGATGATCTGA
>NZ_LWEY01001796.1:0-865 GCF_001634935.1 Oleiphilus sp. HI0043
GCGCAGTGAGCAAAATATAAATGATCTTTTTTCCAAGTTGGACAGTTTGAGTATTCAGGTCAGGAGTATGCGTAACAAGGCAAACCGCTTAGAAGAGTTGTTTTTGGATTTGGTTGAGAACGCCAAAACGCAGGAGGAAGTGTAAGATGAATGCGCATCAGGTATGGGTCGCTTTCTTGACTATTGTGACCAAAGAGGTTCGTCGCTTTACTCGTATATGGGTACAAACATTGTTGCCACCGGCGATAATGATGGCTTTGTACTTCGTCATCTTTGGCAACTTGATTGGCCCGAGAATTGGTGACATGGACGGTTTTGACTACATGGACTTTATTGTTCCCGGCTTAATCATGATGTCAGTGATTACTAACTCCTATGCTAACGTAGTGTCCTCTTTTTTTAGCATGAAGTTTCAACATAGCATTGAAGAAATTCTGGTCTCACCTGTACCTAACTGGGTAGTCTTGTCCGGTTATGTGATGGGCGGTGTTGGTCGCGGTATATCTGTTGGTCTGATCGTGACACTACTGTCGCTGGGTTTTACCGATTTACGTGTTGAAAATATCGCCGTAACGGCCAGCATTGTTATTCTGACGGCTATCCTGTTCTCGATAGGCGGTTTTATCAATGCGATTTATGCGACAAAATTCGATGACATATCGATAGTGCCAACGTTTATATTGACGCCACTTACTTACTTGGGGGGTGTTTTTTATAGTATCAGTTTGTTGCCTGAGTTCTGGCAGGGGGTCTCCCAAATTAACCCTATACTGTATATGGTTAACGCTTTTCGCTATGGTATTCTTGGTGTAAGTGATGTCGATATTGGTATTTCATATTTGATGATTTGCGGATTTATCGTAAT
>NZ_LWEY01001797.1:0-1117 GCF_001634935.1 Oleiphilus sp. HI0043
TTACTATCACCCTCGCCACAACCGGAAAGAATTAAAAGGAGTGTAAACAGGGAGCTCCAAGAAAACAGTCTAAACCTTTGAGTTATCATATAAGCGGCACTTTTCCATGTCTGGCTACGTAGTTTAGTCAGTTGTAGCGATAGTCGGCTTTATTACAAAATATCCCTAATGCTACAAAATCAGAAAAAGTCTTACAAATGAAGGAATTCCGAAGCGTGAACTGAGACAACAAAAAGAAAAAGAGCGTTCAAAAAACGCTCTCAAATCGAAGAAAAATGACGAAAAGTTTAAAATCAGAATATGCGATTAAGACCATTTAGTGCCGCAACACGATATGCTTCTGCCATAGTTGGGTAGTTAAATGTGGTATTAATGAAGTAATCTAGGGTATTTGCATCACCTTCCTGATTCATAATCGCCTGACCGATGTGTACGATTTCGGCCGCCTGATCTCCAAAGCAATGGATTCCCAATATTTTTTTGGTCTCACGATGGAACAATATTTTAAGCATTCCGACCGCTTCACCGGTAATCTGAGCTCTAGCCAAGTCTTTGAAAAATGCCTGCCCTACTTCATAAGGAACTTTGGCTTCCGTAAGCTCCTTTTCATTCTTACCGACAGAGCTAATTTCTGGGATCGTATAGATACCGGTAGGTACATCATTAATAAACCTGAAGTAACTATCGTTAAGCAAAGCGGATGAAGCAGAGCGACCTTGATCGTAAGCAGCGCTAGCAAGTGCTGGCCAACCAATCACATCACCTACAGCATAGATATTCTCTACATCTGTTCGATAGTGGTCGTCAATTGAAAGCTGACCGCGTGAGTTTGCTTCAAGACCTATATTTTCTAGCCCAAGATTTTGGGTATTGCCGCTGCGACCATTACACCAAAGAAAAGCATCAGCTTTGATCTTTTTGCCCGACTCGAAAGTAACCTCTACACCGTAATCGGTACCGACAACTGTCTCGTAGGTTTCGTTGTGTCGGACAAGAACACCATTGTTTCGAAGGTGATAGCTAAGCGCATCAGAAATCTCATCATCAAGGAATGATAGTAATTTCTCGCCAGGATTAATCAGGTCGACTTTCACACCTAAACCGGAAAAAATTGATG
>NZ_LWEY01001798.1:0-719 GCF_001634935.1 Oleiphilus sp. HI0043
TTTAAAAGGGCAATTGGCGAGCTATCTGGACGAAGGTGAAACAGTTGCCTTGCTAGCCTCAGGTGATCCGCTATTTTTTGGTATCGGAAAATGGGTACGGCAGAGCTTTTCGGATTTGAGGCAAGATCAACTTTGTTTTCATGCGGGCGTGTCCAGCATTCAAGCCGCTTGCCATCGACTCGGCTGGTCCTTACAAGATGTTGAGGTTATTTCACTGCATGGTCGTCCATTACAATCTTTGACCACTCAGCTCAAACCGCATACATGCTATGTATTGCTCACTGATCAAAATAGTTCTGCGCATGCAATTGCTAAAGAATGCCAACGCCGTGGCTTTGAAATGGCAGCGCTGACGGTCTGCGAAAAGCTTGGTTATTCAGACGAACGGGTACGTCTATTATCAATTGATGAACTCATTGATGGAGAGGCACAAAGCCAACGTTTTGATCCCTTAAATGTCGTGTGTTTACAGACACTTGAATCGACGCAATATACGCCGACATTTCCGGGAATTCCGGATGAGCAGTTTGTGACGGACAAAGCACCCGGTAAAGGCATGATTACCAAGCGTGAAGTTCGCTTAGCGATATTGTCTTTGTTAGAACCGACAACAGACGATTGCATTTGGGATGTTGGGGCAGGTTGCGGTGGTGTTGCCACAGAGCTAGCGTTGTGGGGTAAAGGTGCCCAGGTTCATGCAATCGAGCATCATCCGGAGA
>NZ_LWEY01001799.1:0-577 GCF_001634935.1 Oleiphilus sp. HI0043
AAGCTCAACTTGATAAGTGGCTGGCCGATGAGCTTATCGTTCCCTGCGCCAATCAGCCAGAGTACTATGTTGGCCGAGAGCGAAACTCCAGCATCACGCGCCACATTGCTAAAGACCTGAACATTCACTTTTCCACCCGGGTTTGTCGCCTCGAAAAGGAACGTGAGCTTTGGCAGGTTTACACTGAATCACCTACTGGCGAGCAGCTGTTCTGCACAGCAGAGCACATTGTAATCGCAACGCCACCTCAACAAGCTTACGACCTATTACCCAAAGGCAATAGTCTCTGCCCTCTAATCGAGCACATTAAAATGGAACCACAATGGGTACTTCTCTTGGCCGTTCGTAGCAGTACAGAACTAAAAATAGATTCTGCACAGCACCCAAATATTAAGTCAATTTCGCCAGAGCACGTTAAACGAGGTGCTAAGCCAGACGATTCAGTGCAGTACTATCAAGTCCAAGCTGGCGAAGAGTGGAGCCAAGAAACAATTAATTGGGAACGAACACGCGTTGAAAGCTATCTATTGAGTGAGTTCGAAGCACTATGCGAACAAAAAATAGATATCATCGTTTC
>NZ_LWEY01001800.1:0-41875 GCF_001634935.1 Oleiphilus sp. HI0043
AGCTAATAGTTACTACCGATGACTAAAATATATCCAAATGCACTTTATCAAAAACTAGACAATAGGTCATGGGTGAAAACCGAACTTTTTTCACTTACATGTAAAAAAATTGATCTAAAGCAGATTACTTATTAAACAAACTTCATCTATTTCAGGTTTTTATTTGCTACCTTCAGGCAAACCATCTAACAGAACACGATCCAGGCGCTCTAGTTCGACATCCTTATTTAAAGGTTCCAATTGAGGCATACGCTTATTCGCTTCAATTGACATTTCTTGAAATCGTTCCACTTTCCCATGAAGGCCTTGTTGTCCGACAAGCGATATAAGTACGTTATTATAGTGATTATTCGAGCTAAGCAAGCTGCCACCCAGTTTCTGCAGCCTCTCTGCCACAACACACACATGGTTGTATATCTCACCCGCTTTTTCACTTAAGGCCAATGCATCATTTTGGCTGTTCTGAAGACGCCAGATATTTGAAACGGTTTTTAGTATCGGTAAAAGCGTTGTATGGGAAACTAGAATAATATTTTCGCGATAAGCTTCTTCATAAAGCTCAGGACTATGCTTAAGCCCTTCTATATATGCGGCCTCCAATGGCAAGAACATCAAGACAAAACTTGGGCAGTTAATTCCTTTAAGACGACTGTAGTTTTTCTCTGATAGCTCTTTAACATGCACTCTCAATGCTTGAATATAATTATTCATCGCTAATTCGCGTTGAGCTTCTGTTTCAGCCGAAATAGCAGATTCATACGCCACCAATGAGGCCTTACTATCGATAATCAAATGCTGATTGTCTGGCAGGTCTATTAAAAAATCTAAAAAATACGCTCGCCCTTTGTCATCTTTAAGGTGAACCTGCGTCCGATAATGCTGATCTTTTACTAATCCGGCGACCTGTAAACTTCTTTCTAGTTGCACCTCGCCCCAATTACCCAAGGTTTTCTTATCGCCTTTGAGTGCAGTCGTCAGGTTCTGGGCATCCTGAGACATCTGCGCATTAAGGTTTCGCAGAATCTCCAACTCCTTCTTTAGACTACCAGCCGATTCATGATTTTCCTTCTGGATACCGTCTACCCGATGACGGAACTCGGTAATTTGTTCTCTAAAAGGTTTTAGCACGCCTTCGATAGACAACTGGTTATCCTTGGTAATGCGTTTTCCCTTTTCGTCAAAGATGCGGTTCGCCAAATTCTCAAACTCTGACTGAAGTGATTTTTTCTGAGACTCAAATTGCTCTCTCTGTTGAATCATTGCGCGATCACGCTCTTCAATAACCGCCTCTAGACGGGCATTATTTCGATTCAAGTCAACCACCTGAAGCCTGGACGACTGAAGCTCGTCATGTAAGTTTAAACACTGTTCACCTTGAGCCTCTAAACGTTCCAGCAAAAGAGCCTTATCACTTTCTAGAGCTGAGTATCTGCTCTGTTCATCACTTAGCTTTCCAAGGTATAGCTTTCGAAAATAAGCCAGACCACCTATAACAATAAAGGATAAACAAGCGATAAATAACTCTAGGTTCGCCAGTAAGTGCTGTTCCATTTAGTTAGCCTTAGATAAGTGAAAACATTTGCCGCTACGTCGGCAAAAAGAAGTCTGTACGGTATCCCAAAAACCATACTATCAGAGTCTGAGAGACCAATAATCATTGCTATTCAATAGATTATAGAAGACACCATAAATTTTGGCCCATTTAATGCTTCCCTAGCTGGTAATCGCGCTAAAACCTTAGACAGCGCTTTGAATATACCTTTGACACTTTAGTATAGCTGCCATGAAAATTTTTCTACAACGATGCTGGATAGTGCCGCTAGTTCTATTACTCAGTGCCTGTAATGGAGGCTCGTCTGGCAAATCTTCGCCCCAAAATCATCAACCTGTAGCCAATGCAGGTGAAGACATGACGGTCACCGAAAAACAATTAGTGACCTTAGACGGTTCTGCCAGCCATGACCCAGACGAAGACGATATAAACTACAAGTGGATTCAGGTTGACGGTCCCTTCGTGGAACTCAGCTCAGACGAAGATGACTCACCGAGCTTTATTGCCCCTGACGGAAGTACAACCCTGCGCTACCAGCTACACATTAGCGACGGGATCAACTCATCTGTCCCTGATACCGTCACGGTAACTGTACTAGAACAAGCTGACAACAACACCCACTCTAATCCTGATAGCAGTTCTGACCCTGACACCGGCTCTGACCCTGACAGCGGCTCTGACCCTGACAGCGGCTCTGACCCTGACAGCGGTTCTGATCCTGACAGCGGCTCTGACCCTGACAACGGTTCTGATCCTGACAGCGACTCTGACCCTGACAACGGTTCTGACCCTGACAACGGTTCTGACCCTGACAACGGTTCTGACCCACAGACCTCAAATACACAGCCTATCGCCCATGCAGGTGATGACCAAAACGCTAACGGGAACAGCTTGGTCACGCTGGACAGTTCTCAAAGTCTTGATTCTGATGGCGACACGCTAAGTTATTTATGGACTCAAGTTAGCGGCCCAAGCATAACACTCAATGATACAAGCATCGCTTTTCCCAGCTTTGTTGCACCCAATATTGACGCTAACTACGTCTTTTCCTTGCATGTTAACGATGGTCTTGAAAGCTCCGAAACTGATGAGGTGAGTATTACAGTCACTGCAATCAATACTAATCAACCCCCTATGGCCGATGCGGGCCCTGACCAACAAGCAAACGGGAATGACATTGTCGTCGTTAGCGGCGCAAATAGCACCGACCCGGAAGGAAGCAGCCTGAGCTATACCTGGCAACAGGTTTCCGGCCCTGTGGTTACAGTTCTAGATTCAGAGCAAGCTCAAGCTTCATTCATAGCACCGGAAAATGGTGGCGAAATTGAGCTTAGCCTAACCGTCAATGACGGCGAGTTAAACTCTGTAAGCGATAGCATTATTATTTCTGTTCAAGCTATCAGCACTGCATTGGTCGCTCACGCAGGCGCTGACCAAACAGTCAGAAGCAATACATTGGTTTCACTAGATGCCAGTGAAAGTACTCATAGTGAGCACCTGAGTTTAAGTTACGCCTGGCGTCAGACAGGTGGCCCAAGCGTCATTCTAAGCTCGGTGTCAGAACTACAACCACAATTCCAGGCACCTGAAACTGATTCGACTAGCACCCTTATCCTGACTTTCTCATTGGTAGTCAGTGATGGCGAAGCAAATTCTGCGGCTGACGAAGTGGTAATCAGTGTCAGCAATGCCAATTCGGCACCTTTCGCCAATGCGGGCCTATCTCAAAGCACTGAAGGCGGAGATTCTGTAACACTGGATGGAAGCCAAAGCAACGACCCCGAAAATGACACGCTCACTTACGAGTGGTCACAAACTGCAGGGCCAGACGTTGAACTGAATGATAACACCTTGGTCTCACCCAGCTTCGTGGCGCCAACGGAGGGTGGAGAATTGCAGTTTTCACTTATTGTCAATGACGGTGAACTATCTTCGGAAATCTCATTCACGAATATTTCAGTGATGCCTGCAAACAATCCTCCTATCGCCAACGCCGGTGTCGACCGATATGTTGGCAGTCTCTCTATTGTGGCACTAAAGGGCAGCCGAAGCCTCGACCCTGAAGACGACCCCTTAAGTTATAGCTGGCTTCAAATAAGCGGCCCTGAAGTAAGTTTAAGTGATGAGACAGATGCTAACCCGGTATTTGAAGCTCACACTGATGGAAGATTGGTATTTTCATTAGTGGTTAACGATGGCCAACTCGATTCAGAACCGGACCTGGTTAATGTCGTGGTCGGCCCAATACCGGCGACTAATATTCGCGTAAATGGAACCGGTATTACCTGGGGAGCAAGCTACCCTAGCGGCAATAACCTAGACTGTTCCGGCGAAGCCATCGACCAACAGGATTGTTCCTTAGGTCGGGAGCTAACACATAACGATGATAGTGATGGTCGTGCTGGCTTCAGCTTTATAAAGTTCGATGAGGATGGCGTTGAAACGGATAGTTCAGATGCTGAATGGAGCTGCGTTCAAGACTCTGTCACAGGCTTAATGTGGGAAGTAAAAAGTGAAGGCAACGAAACACCAGGAGACGAAGGTTTAAATGACGCCGATGATCGTTACAGTTGGTACAATACTGACGCAAGCTCAAACGGTGGTTCGGAAGGTTTTGCAGATAGCAGAGGAGAGCAATGTTTTGCCTATAACGAAGACGAACCGGCTAGCTACTGCAACACCGAAGCCTTTGTTAACCGTATGAATGAAGCCGGCTGGTGTGGCTATGCCGACTGGCGACTACCTAATCGCAAAGAGCTGCTCAGTATCGTTGATTACGGTAATGCTAAACCCATGCTCGATACTGATTACTTCCCTTCCAATGCAGCCTTAACCTGGACATCTAGCCCTTTTGCACTCGGTACAAGCAGTGCCTGGGGAGTAAATTTTTCTCATGGTAACTCTTATAGCCTCGATAAACGCAATGTAAACCAGGTACGACTAGTAAGAGGTGGTTATGAATAAATATATTTGCTTAGGGCTTCTAACACACTCTTTGCTTTCACTTCCTGTCCTGGCACAGGAATGTAGTAGCGATACCATTGCCGAAACGACGCCTGCAACACAATTTGTTATTCACGGAGACGGCACCATTACCGATACCAGCACGGCACTAATGTGGAAACAATGCTTGGAAGGTTTAAGTGGCACTCAGTGTAATACCGGCATTCTCAACGAGCAGAACTGGTCAGGAGCTCTTCAGATCCCTCGTAATATAAACGCGACAGGAGGTTTTGCAGGCTACGCCGATTGGCGCCTTCCCAACCAGGCAGAGTTAGCCTCTCTGCTAGAAGACCAATGCGTTGAGCCAAGTATTAATGCGACGGTTTTCCCCAATACTGCCAACAAGTTTCTCTGGAGTGCGTCACCTGACTACAACAATGATACGGCCACATGGTTCGTGGACTTCAAACATGGCGCAACAG
Organism: Oleiphilus sp. HI0043; assembly: GCF_001634935.1. Taxonomy (NCBI): domain Bacteria; kingdom Pseudomonadati; phylum Pseudomonadota; class Gammaproteobacteria; order Oceanospirillales; family Oleiphilaceae; genus Oleiphilus; species Oleiphilus sp. HI0043. The sequence goes on from NZ_LWEY01001800.1 coordinate 4,978, forward strand.
GTACCATCACCAGAGAGCAGGCTTGGCCAATTCGTTTAGTTCGAAGCGTTCAATAGTTTAATCTAATGGAATGAGGAACGATCACGCGATCAAAGCTAAGGGCAGCTGCCAACAGCCTTGCTTAAACCGTGTATTTAGATATTGTCTCAAGCAAGACCGCATTATCAAAAGGTTTACCAACAAAGGAAGTAAAACCTTGATTCAAATACTGTTCGGTTTGTTCAGGAAGAACATTTGCTGTAAGAGCAATAATGGGTAAATCTTGCCTTCGTAATTGTTCCCGAATAATCTGACAGGCTTGCTCGCCATCCATAATAGGCATTTGAATATCCATTAAGATCAAGTCGATATCTTTCGCCTCAACACTGGCAACAGCGTCTTCACCATTATCCGCTATCTCAACCTGATAACCCGCTTTCTTAAGAATTTCTTCAGCGATCATTTGGTTAATTTTATTATCTTCAACCAAAAGCACGCATACATCAGCAGGCGCCTTAACTTTTCTCAACAATCTTTCTGTCTCTTTGCCGAGTACTGTTTTCACCTCAAGCTTTGCTTCCTTAACAACAGGAAGATCCAAGGTAAATTCAAAAGTAGAGCCACTGCCCACTTGGCTTTCGACCTTTAACTCTCCTCCCAGCAAATCCACCAATCTCTTGCTGATAGATAACCCCAGACCTGTCCCGCCATATTTCCGGGTCGTAGAGGCATCTTCCTGCTTGAAAGGCATAAACAAGTCTTTCGTATCGTGAATACCAATGCCGGTATCACTCACCGAAAACCGAACACCGCACCGACCTTCACTTTCATCCAATTTAGCATCACAGCTAAGCGCTAAAGTCACCTCACCCTCTTCGGTAAACTTGACTGCGTTGCCGCATAGATTCAATAAGACTTGCGATAAACGAAGCTCATCCGTTCTAACATAAACGGGTAAAGCCTCATCCAAGACTACCTTAAAGGCGATTCCTTGCTGATCAGCAGCAGGTAACATTAGAGACTCAATATTTCTAGCCAGCTCACTCAATTCAAGCTCTACTTCCTCCAACTCAATCATATTCGATTCGATCCTATTGAAGTCGAGAATTTCATTGAGAATCTTCAGTAGCATTTCTGAAGATTGCATGACTTTTTCCAAGTAGTCTCTCTGCTTGTCATCTAAATCAGTTTCGAGGCACAGTGAAGTCAGGCCAATAATTCCATTCATAGGCGTCCGTACTTCATGAGACATATTGGAAAGGAATGTAGTCTTCGCCATGTTTGCCTGTTCAGCTTCTTTAAGCGCACTTTCCAAATCTTCAGTTCTCTGTAAAACCTTACCCTCCAGGCCTTTATTAAGTTCAATCACCTCTTGTTCTCTCGCGACCACATCAGAAATATCTGTATTCGATCCAATAATTCTCAGGGTTCTTTTCTTGTCATCGCGAACAGCCATACTGCGTGACAAAATTGTGACCAACGAGCCATCTTTTTTCAGCATTCGGAAACGGCACTGACTGGTGTCAGCCTTTCCCTTGATAAGGTCAGAAAAGAGCGTATTTATTTGATGACGATCTTCAGGGTGAACGTGTTTCTGAAAGGCCTTCGTATCATTTTCAAGCTCATCATCCTGATAGCCAATAATCGCCTTCCAACGAGGCGATAGATACAGAGAATTAGCCAATATATCCCAATCCCAAATACCGTCATTCGAGCCCTGCACAATAAGTGAAAATAGCTCTTTGCTATCGCGTATTTTCTTCCGCTGCGTATCGACGGTATCGTAAAGAGAAAAAATTGCTTTCGATAAAACCTGGAGCTCTTCTGTATTAGTAACAATGCTTCTATCGACTGACTCACCAGCAGCCAAACGGGAGATCTTGTCGAGAAGCTGAGCAACAGGCTGGGAAAAATACTTTACCAAGAAAAATCCGGCGGCAATAATTAGAATAAATGCCGAAAACAAAATAACGAAAGTGTTCTCTAAGGTTTTTCTAACAGGCGCTAACATCAAGTGGTCTTCAAGCGCGACACCGATGCTATATCGACTACCAGGAATAGGCTGGTGAGCCTCCCCTCCTAGATCAAGCGCCCTCATTCCGGCATTCCCCGTGATCATCTCGTTACCAAGAGCGTTTAATTTAGGGTTATGTTCATTTAGGATAGAGTACTTACTGACGGCCTTTTCACCCTGCTCATTTAAGACAAAGTCGCCTTGATCATCACGTAATAGTTGAATGATCTTATTTTCGTCCCAGTGATACCAGTAAGTTCCGTCATTCGCAACCAGCATCACCTTGGCACTTCCCTGGACACCAGAAAAACTTTCTTTAACCAAGGTTTGAACCCGATCATGGATATATTCCCAGGGAATACTCAGCCCCAACATCCCCCTTACTATCTTACCTTTATCCTGAATAGGAGCCGCAATAACAATCTGCTTAACCCCCGTCGTAAAGGAGATCATCGGGTTAGAAATATAGGCTTCAGGCGAATCAGGATCTTCAGGGTGAATACTCACCTGCCAATAGTCGCGAGAGCGAATATTTTTAGGCTTCGAGTCTGGTTATTTATCATCAAAGGTTCGAATCCCTCCTTGTAGCAGATTCGCACCAGAAGTGTTATAGAAATGTCCGTTGGGTAAACCAATAATGAACTTCTCAAACTTAGGTTTCAGGAAGGTCAATTCACGCTTTAGATAAGGCATGAAGGTTTCGAACTAAAGGCCAGAAAGCTCTGCAGAACGAGCGTATTCCTGCACCAATGACTCACCATGGTCAAACTCAAACTGAAGACCATTAGCAACGAGCATTAAGCTCTTCTGCGCAATTTCTACGGTAGACTCAGTAACTTGTGCCTTGCTGTGAAGGTAGGTTTGAAAGGATATCACCAGCGAAGGCAATAAGCCGACAACTAATAGAGTAAGTAGAAGCTGATCTCGAAACTTGTACATGTGACACTTTCCTTACCTGCTCTAAAACAACTCAATTGAAGACGGGTAACTTCCTTTCAAACATTGTGCTCACGTCCTAATACTTATCACTGTGCTGTGAGCGCTTGCCTATCACTGCTAAGGCTGCAACTCGGTATGCTTCGGCTAGTGTCGGGAAGTTAAATATGCTCTCGACAAAGATATCGACATCAGCATTTGAAAGCATTGCCATCTGACCAATGTGAATAAGCTCGGTTGCACCTTCGCCAACGATCTGAACACCGAGAATCTTTTCGCCCTGAGGGTCACATATGATCTTCAGCATACCATCACGTATTCCATTAATCTGACCACGAGAGATCTCTTCAAAATTGGCTTTACCAATCACAATACCGTCACCATGCTCTTTCTTAGCTTGCTGCTCAGTCATCCCAACAGCCGAGAGTTCAGGAATTCCATAGATACCCGAGGGGATCATCTTACTCATTGGACCCACTTCAATTCCTAAAGCATTACAACTCGCTCGTCGTCCCTGCTCCATTGACGCCGAGGCCAATGATGGCGGGCCAATGACATCGCCTGCCGCATAAATATGCGGGACTTGGGTTTGCAACATATCATCAACCGATATATTGCCAAACTCATTTAACTCCAAACCAGCATTGGCAATCTGCAGGTCCTTCACATTTGCTACGCGGCCAGCGGCACAAAGAAGCTTCGCAGATCTAACAATAGTCCCGTCATCGCATCGCGTGATGACTTCAGATAAGCCATCCCACTCAACAGTTTCAACGTTCTTCTCACCTAACCATGTGCCACCCATTTCCTGAAATGAGTCGACAAACTTGGAGGTTAAGTCACCATCCATAAAGCCCAAAGGCAAAGGATACCGGTCAATCATTGTTACCTTAACGCCAAGCGCCTGGAAGATAGAGGCATATTCACTAGCGATAACACCACCACCGAGAACAGTGAGGCTCTTTGGCAAATACAACATTGTTAGGATTGAGTCAGAATCAAAAATATTTTCATGATCGACAGGGATATTATCTGGCTTACGAGGGATCGAGCCGGAAGCAATAACAAAGCTACTGGCTTCAATTTGTTCAGCTTCGCCGCGCACTTTTGTTACCTCGATAACATTCGGCGATACAAACTTGGCCCGGCCGTGAATACGTTCGATATTATTGCGTTCAATCTGATTTACCATAAAACCGTCGTGCGCTTTCAATACCCGATTCAAGCGGTCGATCAGTGTCGACATCTCGGTATCTTCAGCTAATTCAAACTGACATAAGGCCGCATTCTCTCGCATCTTTTTAACACGTAAGGCGTTCTCACGAAGCGTCTTGCTGGGGATCGTTCCTCTGTGTACACATGCACCACCCAACCATTGATCCCGCTCTATAAGAGCGACACTCTTACCACCTTTGGCTGCCTGTACCGCTGCTTTTTGCCCTGCAGGACCACTACCAATAATCACTACATCAACTTGTCTCATGAACGAATTGCCTCCAGACCACTCTTCACGATGTCGTGTCTTTCCTTCAAAAGCTCCAATTCATCTTCATATAAATTCAGATCTGCAAATACGGTATCTTGCAAAGCTGTATCTATCGCAGCTTCTTCACCCGATAACATTGCTTGAGCTAACTTAGCAGCACCATTAGTCACCATCGCTTGGTCACGATTGCTTTGGGCATTTTGATAGTCAGCATAGTAATGAACAGATTCCTGAACGATTGCGGGCATTTTCCATTTTCTGACCACGACTTCGCCATATTTCACATGATAAGCAGATTCGATTACCCCTACTTCATCTAATGAAATAGATACGTCATGCCATTCCGAGTAGTCAAAGATGGTCTGAAGGATAACCGGTTTGCCAATGCTATGAAGCAAACCGCATAGAAAGGCGGCTTCGACATTTTTCTTGGCAACTCGCGCAACCTCTTTTCCCCAAAAGGCTGTACATAAAGCATGGTCCCATATTTCATTAATACGGTTTTCGTATGTGGGCGCTTTAAATATTTTCGTATTAAGAGAAGCTGCCAAAGCAATTTCTGTAATCAGAGACAGACCGAGCCTTGCCACAGCTTGTTGCAGAGAAACCATTGAGGCGTTGGGTGTATATGCGGCTGAATTAGCAATGCGCATCACATGGCCAGCCAAGGCCTGGTCACTTTGTATGAGTTTGGCCAACTGTGCGGCATCAGAATCTGGATCATTCGATAAAGCTAAAACCTGGTTTGCCACATCCGGCAGCATCGGCACTTCGATTTTGTTATCGCTTAGATTATCAATATATTTCGCAATAGCTTGCGCTTTTGGGCTTAAATCTGAAATCGGGCTGCTCACACAACTACTCCACTGATTATTGTTTTTATTTAGTGTAGACCAGCGTTGGTGGGATAGCAGGGATATTGGGAAATAACGAAGGATGTAACAGCTTTGTGTAATTAGTGAACAATTGCAATAGCTGAGCCTAATTCCTTGAGATTATAACTAGCTCGCCTATTATACGCGCTCATTCAAACAACCGTTTCAATTCCAGGAGCTCTATGAAGAAGTTTAGTATCTTGTCGTTGCTACTTTCTTTGCCCATTATTCTACCCTTCAGCTTGGCTTTATCTTTTTCAGCCTATGCGGATATTTCCCGTTCAGCCTTTATTGAACAACTCGACTCCGCCAATTGCACACAAGTCCCTCCCGAAATATACCTGGATACCCAAAAAGCTCATTTCGATTTCGCCAACGCTCTAAGTCTCTCCTGGATTTCACTTACGACGCTAGGAGAGAATTCTATTTCCGCTGAAGAGTTTGAACAACAATGGCAGCTACGCAACTTAGAGATCATCGACAACCCAGAGACCAACCTGCGTATATTGCTTGCTGATTATAAAGATACAATGCTCATTACCTATAGATACACGGATAGTAACAAGGAGTGGCTTTACAATTCCGATGGGACTTCAGACGATTTTGAACATAGCTTTACACTAGGTGAAAAAACGCATCACGGCTTCTCTCAAGTATTAAGCTCAGAGTGGGCATCGCTATTGGCAAGCGTTAGAGCACGAAAGGGTCAAAGCAACAAACTATGGGTATTTGGCCATAGCTTAGCCGGCGCACTGGCGCAACTAAGTGCAGCAGGCTTCGAGCAAGAAGGTATTCACGTTGATCAGGTCTACCTGTCAGGCTCGCCCAAAGTTGGTAGCCCTAAGTGGGTTGAAAAAGCTCAAGTTCTTCTCGCTAACCGAGTGCATAGAGTGGTGTATGAACAAGACCTTATTGCCCGCTTACCGGTAAATCAACAGGCACTGAACGAGTTTAAGTCGATATCCAGCATTGCTCCAGACTTTATCGCGAATTCGATGAACGAAGCAAACAGCCTGATGAACTTCGATACCCTAGGTAGGCAGATCTCACTCGACCACTATGCTAACTATGTTGAGTGGAACGAAAGTGACTCTGTTTCATTGGAACAAATATACTGGTTGAACCTAGCAGATGATCTTTCAATTGCTAAACATGCTTCCTTAAGCCCACTTGATCAGATAAATAATATGACAAGTGTCATTTCAGCTAATACAGAAGACCATTCACAACTAAAAGATGATGGCTACTTCTGTGCAATGATAGCCGCGCTGGAAAATGAACACTAAAGTGACTCGGCTCAAGCCAAAGTGCTTTGAATACACATTTGCGGCGATCTTCTACTAAACTAATAAGGATATAATTAGTTTTGGAGCCTATTTCTTGATTGCAAATCGTGAACAGCTTGTAGAGTCACTTGAAAAAAGTAAAAGCTATCAACACCAGCATCTTGGGCAGATATTACTGCAAACCGGCATTATCACGTCAAAACAGTTAAGCACCGCCCTGCATAAACAAATTGCTGAGGGCAAGAAAGAAATGCTAGGGCATATATTGCAGCGCTTGGGCTACGCTAGCGACCACCAGGTTCGCAATGCACTTTCCTGCTGTCTGGAGATACCTTTTATTCAGCTCGCCGGGTTTGACGTTGATGAACATGCGTTGCAACTAGTTCCTGCCGAGTTTGCCAGAGCACATGCTGTTATTCCCCTCATGGCTCACAAAGATCGCTTAGTCGTGGCGATGGAAGACCCGTCTGATAACGAAACCATCAACCTACTGCATTTTTTATCTGAACAAGTCATCGAGCCGGTATTGAGTACCGCAAGTGATATAGAGTACGCAATTTCTCAATATTATGGCTCAACCGATATTGATGATGTTCTAAAGGATATGCCCAGCACCAGCTTGAGCAATAGCTGGGAAGCTCAACAAGCTATAAAGCTCGCATCAGATAAACCAACCGTTAAGCTAATACATAATTTGATCGCCGATGCGGTAACCCGCAGAGCATCAGACATACATATCAGGCCCAAAGAAAAAAGCGTTGATATTCTCTACCGTATTGATGGCAGTCTGCTAAAAATACGCAACTTTGATATTAAAATGTTGCCTGCCGCTGTTGCCCGTATCAAGATTATCTCAGGAATGAATATCGCTGAGCATCGTTTGCCTCAAGATGGTCGGACCAAAATCACTAGCAAAGATAAATCGATTGATTTGCGCGTATCGATCATGCCGACTATTCATGGAGAAAGCGTAGTAATCCGTCTCCTCGATACTTCGACCAGTATCAATAATATCGATGCCATAGGATTCAATGAAAAAGACTCGGAACTGTTTACCCAACTCGTTAACAAAAGCAGTGGCCTGATTTTAGTGACCGGCCCTACTGGCTCCGGAAAAAGCACCACACTTTATGCGGCACTCGAATCCATCAAACAACGTGAAATCAATATCATCACCGTTGAAGATCCGGTTGAATTCCATATCGATGATATTCTGCAAATCCAGGTCAACAATGCCATAGATTATAGCTTTGCACGTGCACTCAAAAATATTCTTCGCCACGACCCAGACGCCATTATGATCGGTGAAATACGAGATGAAGAAACAGCTAAAATGGCAGTAGAAAGCTCACTTACAGGGCATTTGGTGTTATCAACCTTACATACCAACAGTGCCGCTTCGACCATTACCCGTCTACTTGAAATCGGCGTACAAGCCTATCTCCTAAATGCAACGCTACTAGCGGTACTGGCTCAAAGACTTGTTAAACGGAATTGTCCTCACTGCCTGGAAGAAGAGCAGGTATCCCCTATTGTACGGAAAGCTTTGGGTCTGAGTGAGGATGAAGTATTCTATCAGGGCGCTGGTTGTGATAACTGCCATATGACAGGCCATAAAGGCCGTGTTGCAGTATATGAACTGTTGACACTATCACCCGATATTCGAGACATGATCAAGCCAAAAGTAAGTGCGACAGATATCGAAAAAGCCGCAATCGAAAATGGCATGACGCCTCTTACTGATCATGCACTGCATATTGCCCGACAACAGCAAACCTCATTGTCAGAAGTGTATCGGGTAAGACTGGGATAACCTCAAACCTTACTCAGACGCCTCATCCAAAGACAACTTGCTCAAGACAATGACTGCTTGTGTACGGTTACTCACGCCTAATTTTTTAAATATCGCCGTAATGTGCGCCTTCACAGTTGCTTCAGTCACACCTATTTCATATCCAATTTGCTTGTTCAGCCAGCCTTCCCTCAGGAAGCAAAGTACTTTGTACTGTTGAGGGGTCAATGAAGCAATCTTGGTAGCCAGGTCCATCTCTTCTTCATCGATTCGCCTTAGGCGGCTGCGCACTTCTTCAGGCACCCACTTCTCACCCTCAGTCACGCACTGCAATGCTTCATAGATAGTTTTTGGCGACGCTGATTTAGGAATATAAGCGCTTGCACCATGACCAATTGAGCGACTTATCGTCTCGGCATCTTCACGAGCAGACACGACAGCAACCGGAATTGAAGGAAATTTCTCACGTACTGTCACCAAGCCAAATAGGTCTTGGCTGCCGGGCATATGCAGATCAAGTAGTAAAAGGTCTAGCTCCGGGTCTTCAGCAATGGCTGCCAGAGTCGTCTCCAGGTCAGACGATTCAGTGATCGTAACGTTTTCAAAGTGGGCGTTAATAATTTCTAACAAGGCACTGCGAAAAAGTGGATGATCATCTGCGATATGAAAATGGTACATAAGTTCTCCGAACAGGATTGAATGTCTGTTCAATGTTTATTATTAGAATACGTTCCTTGGAGAACAGCATAGCCTGACTGGTCATAATTTTCGAGGGGTAGATAATGCCTTTCATCTCCCCTCGAGCAACCCTATAGTTATGAGTCAGTGCGGTTCAAACGACCCTCGATCAGCACATCAACTACTGAAGGGTCGTTCAGCGTTGAGGTATCCCCCAAGTTGCCAAAGTCATCTGCAGCAATTTTGCGAAGGATCCTGCGCATGATCTTGCCAGATCGCGTCTTGGGTAAGGCATCGACCCACTGAATCAGCTCGGGTGTCGCAACCGGCCCCATTTCAACTCTCACATGCTGCTTCAGTAACTCTGTTGCATTGGCTGCAAGCTCAACACCGTCCATCGGCGTCACGTAAACATAAATCGCTTCGCCTTTGATATCATGTGGATAACCAACAACAGCTGCTTCCGCCACATCAGGATGAGACACCAAAGCACTCTCTAATTCAGCGGTTCCTAAGCGATGACCTGAAACATTCAAGACATCATCAACACGCCCGGTAATCCAGAAATAGCCATCAGCATCTCGCTTGGCACCGTCGCCTGTAAAGTACATATTGTCATGAGTTGAAAAATAGGTTTCGATAAACCGTGCGTGATCATTCCAGATGGTACGAGCCTGCCCCGGCCAGGAGTCCATAATAACCAAATGACCACTCGTTTCACCTTGGAGAATATCACTATTGGTATCTACCAACTCTGCTTGTATACCAAATAGTGGATGACAGGCAGACCCCGGTTTAGATTCTGTTGCATAGGGTAAAGGCGTCATCATCTGACCACCCGTTTCAGTTTGCCACCATGTATCAACAACCGGACATTTGCTATGGCCATACTCAGTATAATACCAACGCCATACCTCCGGGTTAATCGGCTCCCCTACGGTACCAAGAATTCTCAGTGAATCACGTTTACTAGACCCAGTCGCTTCGTCCGCTTTAGCCATTAAGGTACGAATAGCCGTCGGCGCTGTATAGAAAACTGTCACCTTGTGCTGATCAATTACTTCACCAAAGCGCCCCATACTCGGATAATTGGGAACGCCTTCATACATGAGCGTTGTGGCACCATTCGCCAAGGGTCCATAAACGATGTAACTATGGCCGGTAATCCAGCCAACATCTGCCGAGCACCAGAACACATCACCTTCTTTATGGTCGAATGTGTAGTAGTAGGTCGACGTCACATAAGTCAAATATCCACCACTGGAATGCTGTAAACCTTTTGGTTTACCGGTAGAACCAGAGGTATAAAGAATGAACAATGGATCTTCAGCATTTACCGGAACGGCTGTATGCTTGTCAGCTTGCTCAGCCACCAAGCGACGATAGTCAACGTCCCAGTTATGACGAGTTGAACCTGTGTTATGGGTTGTTTCAACAACCAGTACATTTTTGACAGTATTACGTTTGGATATCTCCAGCGCGTCGTCCACACTTGACTTAAGCGGGATAGATTTCCCACCACGCACACCCTCTGTCGCCGTAATCACGACTTTTGCCTCACAATCATCCAGGCGATCTGCTAAAGCTGTTGCCGAAAAACCACCAAATACCACTGAATGAATGGCACCAATACGAGCACACGCCAGCATCGCATACGATGCCTCGGGAATCATAGGCATATACAGTACGACACGGTCACCTTTACCTACTCCCATAGATTCCAGGCCATTAGCCAACTGACACACCTCTCGATGTAAGTCTCGATAGGTAATTGTCTTGCTGTGGCCCGGTTCATCGGCTTCCCAAATTATGGCTGCCTGGTCTGCTCGCGTTTCTAAATGCCTGTCTACACAGTTGTAACAAACATTCAGCTCTCCATCTTCATACCATGAAATATGTAAGTCATCTTTTGCAAATGAGACATCTTTGACTTTGGTGAAGGGTTTATCCCAATACAAGCGCTCAGCTTCTTTTCGCCAGTAGTCTTCATTCTTCTCTATCGACATTTGATACAGGCTCTGATAGCCAACTTTATCGATGTTTGGCACAAAATCACTGGTTGAATTAGAGGTAGTGTAGTTATTCTGGGCAGCTAAGCTCATGACAGGCTCCTTGAAGTCTATGTTACCGAGTAAGTAGATATAACTCTTATTGTCAACATATTCTGGCCGCCGCCAATTAGACCTTGGTCGAGCACTAGACTATGGTCTAAAGCTCTCTGGACAATAAACTAAAGAAATAGCACAACCGACTTCAGTGTTTGTTTCATCAATTGAACAAACAACCCAGACTAGTGATAATGTTCACCCATCAAATGACACTCGCAATAAACTCATACCACAGCTCTCAATTCCACGGTATTTTCGCTCTCATATAAGCATTAGTCTACTTTAGAAAGAATCTTCTTTCTCCGCCTGGTCAAATAGCTTTTGAAGTTCAGAATGATAGGCACCTTGAGAGGAATAATCACTTTCAGGACCTCGCTAAGAAAATATAAAAGCCGTATTTTCCGATACCAGAACAAGCGTGATATCTTCTTTGCGGTGAAGTCGTATCCATATTGGAATACCGGCGCAAACTGTTCGTGGTTACCAAACCGACTATATTTAGCCAAGTCAAATGACAAGACCAAATCAGCCCTCTTCAACTGCTCCTTGGTACGCTGATCAATTGCGATATCGATAGCATTCCCCATTATAGCGACCATATCTTTAGGTTCTTGATAGCGACTCACGCCATTCAAATCAACAGCGATAGTAATACCCGCACCCATCTGTTCAAGTGCTGAAACGGGTACGTTTTCAGTGATACCCCCATCAACCAACGACCTACCTTCAATTTCTACCGGCACAAAAATCCCTGGCACTGCCGCTGACGCACACACCGCATCGGCCAAGTTCCCTGATCTTAATATGACCTTCTCACCGGTATGAATATCGGTAGTACAAATCGCCAAAGGAATACGAGCATCCTGTATATCCACATTACCGATATCTTGCAAAATCATCTCGTGAATGGTTTTGGTGGTGAAGATACCTTTGCGTTGAATCGACAAACCGACCATCGAGCTGAAACTCATATCCTCGCCCACTTTCTTGATCTCGTCTATCGACTTACCGAAGGCATAGTAGCTCGCGACTAAAGCCCCAATACTGGTGCCGGAAATATAATCGATCTCTACATTTCGCTCTTCCAGTACCTGCAGCACGCCAATGTGAGCAATACCCTTTGCTGCGCCGCCGCCCAACGCAAGCCCGATACTCTGATTAAAAGGGTTCCATTTCATAAATTAAGTTTCTTATATTTGACCTGAGGCAATTCTAACCAGAGCGAGTTTCATTTACTATGATGTTTATCAGCTTACTAACAAGAATCGATATCCATGTGCACAACCTGCGGCTGCTCTACTCCCTCTCACTCTCATCAACATGAGCATGAGCACGACACTGACTCTAGGCTGATTGAGGTCGAACAAGACCTGCTTGCCAAGAATGATAGCTATGCGGAAAAGAATAGAGCCCTGCTTGCCTCAAATAAAGTGCTCGCTTTAAACTTGGTTTCAAGTCCAGGCTCCGGGAAAACATCCCTACTCACCGCTACGATCGAGCCCCTTAAGGGAAACAAAAGAGTCTGTGTTATTGAAGGCGACCAGCAAACAGATAATGACGCGCAGAGAATCATCGACAGCGGTGCCAAGGCAATTCAAATCAATACTGGAAAAGGCTGCCACCTCGATGCTCATGCGGTTGGACATGCCATGAAAAAGCTTGAGCTGGCAGAGCACGATATTCTTTTTATCGAAAACGTCGGCAACCTCGTTTGCCCCGCTGCTTTCGACTTAGGAGAACATAGCAAGGTCGTGGTCTTATCGGTCACGGAAGGCGAAGATAAACCGCTTAAATACCCTGACATGTTTAAAGCTTCTTCACTTATGCTAATCAATAAGTCTGACCTCCTTCCTTATGTCGATTTTGATGTCGATAAAAGCATCGAATATGCGCGTCGTATCAACCCGGATATTAAGTTTATCGTTCTATCCGCCAAAACAGGCGACGGGATGGAAGAGTGGTTAAGCTGGCTCAATCAACATGCACCAACAAGATAGTGACTCGGCAAGTATTCGCCTGAAAGTAAGCGGGCGAGTACAAGGCCTTGGCTTTCGGCCTTTTGTTTATCGGCTCGCTCACTCGCTTTCACTGACTGGTTCAGTACGAAATTCCTCCTCGGGCCTTGAAATTGTATTAACCGGGCAACAAGCCCAGCTTGATGAATTCCGTAATCAGCTTCTAGCAACAAAGCCCTCTGCGGCTCAGATGGAGAGTATTGAGCTTGAGCGTATTAGCCCTCAAATCTCAGCCACTAGCTTTTCAATCATAGAGTCAGAAACTGATTCCAATAGCCTATCATTATCGACAAATGCACCAGAAGTATCCCCTGACCTGGCACTGTGTTCCTCTTGTCTAGATGAACTATTTGACACAAATAACCGTCGTTACCTTCACCCTTTTATAAGCTGCACTCAATGTGGACCACGCTACAGCATTATTGCCGATCTGCCCTACGACCGAGACAACACCAGTATGGCAAAGTTCGACATGTGTAGTACCTGTCAGCACGAATATTCCACTCCCTCAAATGCCAAACGCTTCCACTCGCAAACCAATGCCTGCAATGACTGTGGACCACAATTAGCGCTAGTCGATAAGAAAGGTATTCGTTTGCCTCTAGAACAGAATCAGGCACTAATCGATTTTTGCGCCGAACAATTAAAGCAAGGCGCTATTATTGCTATAAAAAGCATCGGTGGTTTCCACTTAATTTGCGATGCCAAAAATTCTGAGAGTATTAAGCGGCTAAGAAAAGTTAAGCAACGCCCTGATAAACCCTTTGCCCTCATGGCCTTGAATACGCCTTCACTTGAGCCCATAGTCGAGCTAGACAGAGCAAGCCTTCACGAGCTGAATTCTTCTCACGCACCGATTGTACTTCTGCCTAAGAAAAGAACTTTAAAGCCTGACTCTAAGCAAGAAGAGGAAGATTGGCTCGCACCGAACCTAAGTGACTTGGGCTGCATGTTGCCTTATACCCCGCTTCATTATCTAATTTTTCATGCCCTGCTTGGCAGGCCAAAAGGAATAAATTGGCTTGAAGAAGCACAAAACTATCAACTACTCGTGACCAGCGCCAACCTTCCTGATGAACCCATAGTTTATGACAACGACAAGTGCATCGAGCAACTTGCCTCATTAGCTGACTTCGCCTTGCTAAACGACCGTGATATTCTCGCGCCGTCTGATGACTCAGTCATTCAGGCAGGTGAACCCAAAGCACTAATCAGACGCTCTCGCGGGATCGTTCCCACCTCGATAGCTTTGTTAGATAAGCAAGCTCACTCTCTTGCTTGTGGGGCCCATTTAAAGAATACCTTCTGCTTAACTCAAGGCGATAAAGCCTATATATCGCCCTATCATGGCGAGTTAGACAAGCCAGAGAACTTCCGCCGTTTCCAGGCTAACATCGCCCATTATCAACACCTTTTTGGCAATAGGATTGATCAATACTGCGCAGACCTTCACCCAGATTATGTAAGTACTCACTTCGCTGAAAAGAACTCGCAGAAAAGCAACTCGCCCCTAATAAAAGTTCAACACCATCACGCTCACCTGACATCCTTACTCGCAGAACAAACAGGCCAAGCAAAACTACCCGCGCTTGCTTTAATACTCGATGGAAATGGCCTGGGAGACGATAATCAAGCCTGGGGTGGTGAGCTATTCTATGTAGACTCGAAGCAGATAGAACGTATCGGACACCTTGAGAAAATAGCGATTCCTGGTGGCGATATCGCCACACGGGAAATCTGGCGAATTGGTGCAAATCTATTGGCAAAAACAAGTAGGGAACAGGCATTCGAAGCTTACGCAGATAGCCTCAAGAATGAGCTCACTAGTCATTTCATTCTGAATGGAACGCACCATTTTACGAGCAGTGCAGGCAGGTGGTTCGATGCAGCCGCCTCAATAATCGGCGTTCGCCAAGAGTGTACTTATGAAGGGCAAGCCGCTGCAGAGTTGGAGTCTTTGGCTCGATCAGCCTCCAGGGACCACGTTCAATCTCTTGTCAAAATCGATGAGAAAAACCAACTCTTACTTAGCCCGCTTCTTCCTTATTTAAGCGCTATGGAGAATAAACCTCAGGCTGCATACTTGTTCCATCGCGAGTTAGTCGATGGTCTCGTTCGTTGGTTAGAGAAATCAAGCAAACAGCGCCAGACTAAAGCGGTCTATTGCTCAGGAGGTTGCTTCCAAAATCGGCTTCTCAGAGAATCGCTTAACGAACACTTAACTTCACAGGGATTTAAGGTATATTTCCCTATCAAGCTGCCCGCCAACGACGGTGGCATCGCTCTGGGTCAAGCTTACTTGAGCCATTGGCAAAATAACTAAGGACTCTCAGCACCATGTGCCTTGCACTTCCGGTAAAAATTGAAACACTTCTCGATGATGAACAAGCGATCGTTGAGCTAAGCGGTGTGAAGACCAAGATTTCGACGGCACTAGTCGAAGATGTCCATGTCGGCGACTATGTTATTTTACATGTTGGTTATGCGCTCAATAAGCTGGATGAAGAAGAGGCCAAACGAACACTAGCGCTCTTTGCACAAGGAGAGACTGATGAGCGCTAAAACAAAAGCCTCACCAGAGTTAAAGTACATCAGCGAGTTCCGACAAGGTTCGCTGGCCAAGAAACTAAGCCAAAGCATAACCAATGAAGTACAGAGTGATAAACGCTATCGCTTAATGGAATTTTGTGGTGGGCACACGCATACCATTTTTCGCTATGGTATCCCTGACTTACTTCCTGAAAATATCGACTTGCTCCATGGGCCCGGCTGCCCTGTTTGTGTCCTGCCCATTAGCGCGATCGATAATGCTATCTCGCTCGCACTGCAGCCAAATACGATTCTCTGCTCTTATGGTGATATGTTGCGCGTACCCGGCAGCAAAACAATGAGCTTGTTAAAAGCACGCGCCCAAGGAGCTGATGTGCGCATGCTCTACTCGCCGCTCGAAGCACTAACACTGGCTCAAGATAACCCTGGCAAGGATATCGTATTCTTTGCTGTTGGCTTCGAAACGACAACGCCTCCTACAGTTGCTATGCTCGACGCCGCTGTCAAAGCCAATATTAAAAACCTATTTATCTACTGCAACCACGTACTGACACCTCCGGCAATCACCGGTATTCTAGAGCCAGCTAAACAAGCTGGAACTAGAGTACTTGATGGTTTAATTGGCCCTGGCCACGTAAGCGTTATCACTGGTGAACGCCCTTATCTTGAACTTGCCAAACATTACCAGACAGCCATTACCATTTCCGGCTTTGAACCCTTGGACATCCTTCAGTCTATTTTAATGCTTGTTCGCCAAATTAACCGAAACACCTGCCAGGTTGAAAACCAATATACGCGCGCAGTAAGCTTTGAGGGAAACCAGAAAGCACAGGCACTGACCAAGAAGTACCTAGACCTTCGACAGAGTTTCGAATGGCGAGGCCTCGGAGAAATGCCTGACAGCGCTTTAAAGCTGCGAGAGGAATATCAACAATTTGATGCCGAGTATATCTATAAGGATACGTTCGCAAAAAACGGCAATGACATCGCATCTGACAACAAAGCCTGTGAATGCCCTGCCGTTTTGACGGGGCAAAAAAAACCCTACGAATGCAAACTATTTAACAAGCCCTGCACCCCTGAAAACCCGCTTGGCTCATGCATGGTATCATCTGAAGGCGCGTGCGCAGCTTACTATCGCTATCAACCCAACACCCAGTAGACAGAGCCCCGCCAATGACTAACAAAACCTCAAGCACACTGGATTTCAAGGATGGGTTCATCGAGATGGCTCATGGAAGTGGTGGCCGAGCGTCAGCCACGTTAATTGATGAACTCTTTTTGCCAGCTTTCGATAATAGCTACCTACAAGAAAAGTCTGATCAAGCAACACTTTCACTACCACAGTCTCGCATTACCATGGCCACCGACAGCCATGTCATCTCCCCTTTATTTTTCCCTGGCGGGAATATCGGTAGTTTAGCGGTGCACGGCACAGTCAATGACGTCTGCATGTCAGGTGCCCAGCCCCTCTACCTAAGTGTTGGCTTTATTCTAGAAGAAGGCTTCCCGCTTTCTGAACTAAAACGCATTGTCGACTCTATGGCTGAGGCAGCCCAAGAGGCTGGGGTTAAAATCGTTACCGGTGATACGAAAGTGGTAGAGCAAGGCCATGGTGACGGTGTTTACATCAACACCACAGGAATAGGCGCATTGCCTGAAGACATCAACTTATCACCTGTGAATATAAAGGCTGGTGACAAAGTCATTATCAGCGGAACCCTGGGAGATCACGGCACCTGCATTATGTCTCAAAGGCAAGGTATGAACTTTTCATCCGCTCTAAAGTCTGATTCACAAGCGCTGAATGATCTGGTTGAAAGCATGCTGGAAGCTGCCCCCGCTATTCGCTGTATGCGCGACCCAACCCGAGGTGGACTCGCTGCGGTTTTACACGAACTATGCCAAGGCAGAGCTTTAGGTATTAGCCTGGAAGAGGCAAACCTTCCTATTAAACCTGAAGTCGCCGCAACGGCTGAACTACTAGGCTTAGATCCACTGCATATTGCCAACGAAGGTAAACTTGTTGCAATCTGCCCAGCTGAGCAGACGAAACAACTGCTGCAAGTGATGAAACAACACCCTAAAGGTCGAGATGCTGAAATCATTGGCGAACTAATCAAAGATGAAAACGAGCTGATTCAACTCACTACAAACTTTGGCGGTAAACGCCTGATTGAGTGGCGTTACGCTGACCAATTACCGAGAATTTGCTAGGTAACAGTTCACAACTCAAAAAAGATCTTGTTAATCAAATGTTACACATCGCAAAACTTTTGCTACAGACCCAAGGCATCACCTGTCATATGATTACATCATCGAAGTACGGAACAGCGATTCAGGCCCACGGTTTCGGAAACAGATTTCATGATTTTCTTTGACCCGACTCTTTAGTCGGGTTTTTTATTGGCTGCGATTTATTGCTTTGATGGTTATGTGTGACAAAGTAGTGCCAAAAGCTGACGTTTCTATATCAATAGGGTGCGCCGTGCGCACCAGCGGAGTTTGATCGTCTCCTCCGTAGGCATAGGATCCACCTCTCGCTTGATCAACCTCGTGCTAGCCCTCATGCGAGCCGTGGAAGGCTCTGCCTACAGGCCTGGGGGAATTGGTTTGGCCACCCCTATTTATGTTTGTTTGAGCCACGGAGTTCAGAGGTGCGCATGGCGCACCCTATTAGAGTTGTCAGAGTCTTAAATGCAGACTTTAACGTAGCTCAAGAAGTTCACTTCTTTCTTCTTTAACAAATGCTTTTTAATGAATAACCATAAGGCTCTAACTTGCTTAAGTCGTAGTATCTTGAGAAAACATCCTCTCCAGCTCTTGGCAACCATCTAACTCGCTAAGCAAATAAGACTTCTCTCGCCGGGCCACGTCTAGCCAATGTTCACCTTTAACAGCACCAACTAAAGCGTACAGAAAATTTAGGCTGACTTTATCATTCGAGGCTTTAAGCTTGAGAAATGCTTCAATGGGACCAATCCGATTTAACTCTTCTACAGAACAGACGCCAACAGCAAGCAAGTCCGCTTCGCTTTTTGGACCCAAGCCTTTTAGATCTCTTAAACGCATCATAAACCTACAAACTAAATCGTAGTTTTTGTTTGATCTCTTGCGCCGTGCGCTCAGGCTGTTCTTGCATAAAACAGTGCCCACCCGGCATTTCAATAAAATCGTAATTCAAATTTGCTTCGTGAACTTTTGCTTTAGAGCGTTTCACAAAGGGGTAAGTCCGATCACCATAGAGCATGGTCATCGGTGCTTCAATGCGGCGAATCGCTGGCCATAGTCCCTTAGCATAAGCAGAGAAGATAGATGCTTCAATACGAGGCGGGCATTTCAAGCGCATTGAGCCATCGTCACTTTCAATCAATGCATGGTCAATATAAGACTTAAGACACTCATCTTTCCAGCCCTTAAAAGTACCTCGTTGGTATAAGTAATCCCAAACGGCCTGGAAGTTTTCCCAAGACTCTGTTCGAGCCTTGGCTTGTCGAACGAGGGGCATCCGCTTTGACAAACCAAGCGTCTTTAGGCTTGTCGCGGTTCGCGCCATCACTGGAGGCATATAGACAGGGTCCATTAGGATTCCCATATCGAATAATTTCGGCTGCCTAGACATAATCAGTGTCGACATGATGGCACCATAGCTATGCCCCATCGCGATGCGTGGCACCTTGCCCCACATACCTTCAAAATTCGACCATACCTCTGCAAAATACTTGGCACTTCGATTCCAACCTGGGTATTTTCCACCAGCATCACTGTCGCCATGCCCCTGACCATCACTGATAAACAAGTCATAATCAGCTTGAAAGTGCGATAAAAGATTTTCAAAAGTCAGGCCACAGAAGCCATTACCATGAATAAAGTGGATCATAGGCTTACCGCTAGGCTCGGTGTAATGGCCTCTTAAAGTCATGCCTGAACCGGTTTGGTATTCCCAGGGAATCAAACCTGAAATCACACTCTGCTTTCCACTTCTGCTTAAGGTATCTGTCATCAAAACTCTCTTACCGGTCTATCTCGCTTGATAATTCAGGCAGCTCATTAAAACTAACATTCGGGTAGTGACTGTCACGCACTTCGTGAATAAAGCGCAGCGTGACGAAAGCATCAAACCAGATATGAAAAGCGCGTTGAAAGCTTATCGAATCACGTTTTTGGGAAAGATGTTTAAATTGCTTCTCTATCTTCAAATTACAGAGCGCTTGAATCACTGCTGCACTATCGACATCACTCATTGTATCTTTAATCGCTTCAAACAGAAGCTCAGCAGACGAGAAGGACTGTCCTGAATTTGAAATGATACTTAGAAGTTTTTTTAACAGTTTGAAGCACTGTGGATGATAGAAAGTATAAACCTTGTCAGGTTTTTCCATGCGGCTAATTTTTAGCAGCGCAGGTCCGGTGCCAAAGGGAACACGGTGACTAGGACGCCCGGAAATTTCTATCGTGGGAGCTTCCAAGGAATGAATACGCCCAACTTTCGCGAGCTTATTCAATAAATAGAAGTCTTCACCTGCTGAACGTTTCGGGAACCCCCTCACCAGCGCATAAGCGATAGGGCTAACAGCTATCAATGACCCGATTGTGTGGAAGGCATAAGGTGAACCAGCCTGCTGGAGTTGATCAACATAATAACGCAAGGAGTGATCATACAAGCTCATCGCTGTTTCATACCCGAGCTCAGCAATATGTTTGAAGGGGTAAATCGCAGCGGCAGCGCTTGAGTCATCCACTGAGATATTAAAATAGCTCTCAGGTAAACTCACATCCGCATCACTTGAATGCAGCCAATCGGCTAGTTTCCCGGTACTCAAATATTGTTGCTGCACGAGCTTTAGGCCGAGATCCATACCGAGTTTTCTGGCAAGCCCAACTCCCTGCTTTGGTGACAACAGGCGCTCCGCGTGACAATAGCTCATACAATATAGGGTCAGCGTGGAGGAAATATTAGCTCGAAATAGCTCAGACTCTTGCCTAGCCTGCGTTTGCTTTACCAGACTTTCAAGCGCCTCTCGTGTTCGCTGCTGCGCAGCAGCAACTTCAGGCTCATCAACATCCGGTGCATTGAAAACGAAAATCAAAACAGCCGAATGAGCGCTAACTTTATCGATAATCTTTAAGAGTTGAGTGATGGGCTCATCATAAACAGGAATAACCAGCACAGCGTCGAAAGGTCTTTCCAGGGAGCGTTGCAGAGCTTGGATATCAGGCTCTGCATAGGTATCCAGGTATTTGGAAACGGCTGAACTGTCGTACTTCATTGACAATAACTAGTTAGACCAGTCTTTATCAATAATACGCTTAAGCTTGAGCAAGGTAGCCTGGCGTTCATCTGTGCTATAAGACTGAGCAGGCAATTTACCCCAAATTGGCGCTGGCCATGTCGGGTCACCTTCAAAACGCACAACATGATGAATATGTAGCTGTTTTACAACGTTCCCCAAGGCGGCAATATTAAGCTTATCACCCGAGAATAGCTGCATTAGGTTTTGCCCAAGATACATCGACTCAAGATCTAACTGCTGACGTTGCTCATCACTTAAGTGATACAACTCCGTTGCATCACCCACGCGAGGAACAAGAATAAGCCATGGATACTGAACATCATTCATCAATAAGACTTCGCACAATGGCCAAGACGCTATGTGAATCGTATCGTTTTCCAGGCGTGAGTCGAGTTTGAAGTCTGCCATTAAGCGCCTGCACTCTCAGCTTTTTGTTTCTGCCACTTAGCTTCCCAATCCAAAGCAGACTTAACGATCACACCTAAGTCATCATGATCTGGCTCCCAGCCTAGTACTGCTTTGATTTTGGCATTATTTGCCATCAGCGCATCAGGATCACCTGCTCTGCGGTCGACATTTTCAACCGGAAAGTCTTGCCCTGACTTTTCCTTAACCGTATCGATTACTTCACTGACCGTAAAGCCACGGCCATAACCACAGTTTAGGATTTGCGATTCACCGCCTTTCGCCATGTAATCGAGCGCCATAACATGCGCTTTAGCCAAATCATCAACATGGATGTAATCGCGGATACAGGTACCATCACGTGTTTCATAATCCGTACCAAAGATCACCATACCATCGCGCTCACCTGTTACACATTCACAAGCGACCTTGATCAGATGAGTCGCTTCGGGGGTTGCCTGCCCCAAACGGCTGGTAATGTCAGCACCGGCAACGTTAAAGTAACGCAAAATCACATGATTCAAATCGCTGGCTGCCGACAGGTCACGAATCATTTGCTCGCTCATCATTTTCGATGCGCCGTAAGGGTTGATTGGCGCTAGTGGCATATCTTCGCTAATTACTTTCTCTTCCGGCATACCATAAACAGCCGCCGTTGACGAAAATACCATGTAAGGCGTTTTATACTTTTCAATAATAGTCAGTAAATTCAGGGTATTACGAGTATTGTTACTGTAGTACTTAAGTGGATTTACGACTGACTCGGGCACCACAATGTTCGCGGCAAAATGTAAGACTGCTTCAAACTTGTGCTTGGCAAAAACCTGATCAAGTTTTTCAACATCAGCAATATCACCAACAACAAGCTCACCATAGGTCACCGCCCACTCATAGCCGGTCGATAAGTTATCGTAAACCACTATGTCATGGCCTGCTTCACCCAACTGTTTTACAACATGGCTACCAATATAGCCCGCACCACCCGTTACAAGTACTTTCATTCTTTCTACTTTCCTTTGTTTCTGAATTTATCTATCCAACAGCCTAGCTTGATTATTATAAAAGATTGATATGAAAAAAATATTATTGTGAAGCATTCTGCCGGATCTGTTTTTTCTGTTGGCGGCGAAACGCGAAGAAGTCCCGTATTATCTGACTACATTGTTCCGCCAATATTCCTTCAGCATAGACTATTTCGGTATTCATGGAAGGGTGACTCAATAAGTTATTCTGACTCACTACCGCACCCGCTTTAGGCTCACGAGCGCCAAACACCAAACGATCAATTCGAGCATGAACCAGCATTCCAATACACATCGTGCAAGGCTCTATGGTGACATAAAGTGTCGTACCAGGCAGGCGATAATTTCTTTCGTGTTCTGCTGCTGCCCGAATAGCTCTCACTTCAGCGTGAGCACTCGGGTCACAGCTAGCGATGGGGCGGTTCCAGGCCTCACCTAAAACCTCTTCACCTCTAACCAAGACAGCTCCAACTGGCACTTCACCTTCAGCGCCCGCTTTTTCTGCAAGGTTCAAGGCGCGTCGCATCCAACGCTCATCAATTATGCGTTGCTCCTTACCAGAGTTTTTTGATGCGACCTTATCTTTCGTCATTTCTTACTAATTATTCCCACTCAATCGTCGCTGGCGGCTTAGAGCTGACATCGTATGCGACACGCGAAATATGCTCGATCTCGTTAATAATTCGATTCGATACCGTCTCTAGTAATTCATAAGGCAAGTGCGCCCAACGAGCGGTCATGAAGTCAATTGTTTCAACGGCACGTAACGAAACAACCCATTCATAACGACGACCATCCCCTACAACACCCACCGACTTAACCGGCAAGAAGACAACAAATGCCTGTGATGTTTTGTGATACCAGTCTGCCTTATGAAGTTCTTCCAGGAAGATAGCGTCGGCTTCGCGCAAAACTTCTGCATATTCTTTCTTCACTTCCCCCAAAATACGAACACCTAGGCCAGGCCCTGGGAAGGGGTGGCGATACACCATGTCGTAAGGCAGACCTAGCTCTAAGCCCATCTTACGAACTTCGTCTTTGAATAGCTCGCGTAAAGGTTCAACTAAGTCCATCTTCATATCGTCTGGTAAGCCACCTACGTTGTGGTGAGACTTAATAACATGCGCCTTACCCGTTTTCGCTGCAGCAGATTCGATGACATCCGGGTAAATAGTACCCTGGGCCAAGAAGTCAACGTCTTGAATCTTGGTTGCTTCTTCATCGAAGACTTCAATAAAGGTATTACCAATGATTTTTCGCTTTTTCTCGGGATCAGAAACACCTTCTAACTTACCCAAGAATAAGTCTTCAGCATCAGCACGAATGACTTTGACGCCCATGTTTTCGGCGAACATCTCCATCACCATGTCGCCTTCGTTCTTACGTAACAAGCCGTTATCGACAAAAACACAGGTTAACTGATCACCAATGGCTTTATGCAATAGCGCCGCAACCACTGAAGAATCAACACCTCCAGATAGACCTAGCAAGACCTTCTTATCACCCACTTGGGCACGAACTCGTTCAATCTGATCTTCAATAATCTTTGCTGGCGTCCAAAGTGATTCACAACCACAAATATCTTTTACAAAGTGACTTAAAATACGCTCACCCTGCAGGGTATGCGTTACTTCAGGGTGGAACTGGATACCAAAGAAATTCTTCTCTGCACAGTACATACCAGCAATAGGGCAAGATTCAGTTGAGGCCATCAACTCAAAACCTTCAGGCATCGCAGTAACTTTATCACCGTGGCTCATCCATACATCTAATAAGCGGTTTGCACCTTCAATGTGATCTGCAATATCTTTGAACAAAGCACTATCACCTTCAGATTTAATCTGGGCATAACCAAACTCTCGTACATCAGAGCTTTCAACCTTGCCGCCTAATTGTTCGGCCATAGTCTGCATGCCATAACAGATCCCTAAAACCGGCACACCCAAGCTATAAACAACTTCTGGTGCACGTGGAGAACCAGGCTCAGGCACAGACTCAGGCCCCCCCGCTAAGACAATACCCGTCGGCTTGTATTCACGGATCTCGGCTTCGTCCATATCCCAGGCACGAATCTCTGAGAAAACGCCCAGTTCACGCACTCGACGTGCGATTAACTGAGTGTACTGTGAACCAAAATCTAAAATTAGAATACGCTGTGCGTGAATATCTTGACGGTCTGTCATGGGATTAAATCAACCTCTTAGAAAGACAAAACGGGGCTCTACTAGAAGATGCCCCGCATAATATAAATAAAACTTAAAAAGTACTTAAAGCCTAGCCAACACGATAGTTAGGTGCTTCCTTGGTGATGGTCACATCGTGAACGTGGCTTTCTTTCATGCCCGCTGCGGTAATCTTGGTAAACTGCGGTACCGTGCGCATCGTTTCAATATCGCCACTACCTGTGTAGCCCATGCTAGAACGAAGCCCACCCATTAACTGGTGAATGATTGCAGTCATCGGCCCCTTACACGCTACACGACCTTCAATACCTTCAGGTACTAACTTGTCGACGCCAGATTTAATGTCCTGGAAGTAGCGATCACTAGAGCCTTGAGACTGGCCCATTGCTCCTAAAGAACCCATTCCCCGATAAGCCTTATAGCTTCGACCTTGGAATAATTCGATTTCACCAGGGGCTTCATCAGTACCGGCTAGCAAACTACCGATCATAATACTGTTTGCGCCAGCTACAATCGCTTTTGCAATATCACCAGAGAAACGGATACCACCATCAGCGATAACAGGCACATCAAGCTCTTTCAAAGCTGCACTAACATTAGCCACCGCAGAAACCTGAGGAACACCAATACCAGCCACAATTCGTGTCGTACAAATTGAGCCCGGGCCAATTCCGACTTTAACCGCATCTGCACCTGCTTCAGCCAATGCTATCGCCGCTTCAGCTGTTGCGATGTTACCACCAACCACTTGCACCTGCGGGTAGTTTTCTTTTACCCAGCGAACACGGTCAATAACGCCTTTAGAGTGTCCGTGTGCCGTATCGACAACAATCACGTCAACACCTGCCTGCACCAATGCATCAACGCGCTCTTCAGTGCCAGCACCCGTACCCACAGCAGCACCAACTCTGAGCTGTCCTGCTTCATCTTTACAAGCATTTGGATAGTCTTGCGACTTTTGGATATCTTTAACCGTTACAAGGCCGGTTAGTTCGAAACTATCGTTAACCACTAATACTTTTTCGATTCTGTGCTTATGCAGCAACTCGCGAATTTCGTCTGAAGTAGCGCCTTCTTTTACGGTCACCAGCTTATCTTTAGGTGTCATGATACTTGAGACTTTAGTATCCAAACTGCCTTCAAAGCGGATGTCACGGCCAGTGACAATACCGACCAAGTCTTTACCGTCAACAACCGGTAAACCTGAAATTTTGTTAGCTGCCGTCAGCTCTAACACTTCTCGTACCGTCATATTTGAAGCAACGGTAATAGGGTCTTTCACTACACCACTTTCAAATTTCTTAACAGCACGAACGGTTGCCGCCTGCTGCTCAGCGGTCATGTTTTTGTGAATGATACCAATGCCACCTTCCTGCGCCATGGCAATTGCCAAAGGAGCTTCAGTCACCGTATCCATCGCGGCAGATACCAGAGGAACATTCAAGGTGATGCCTTTCGTCAGGCGAGTTTTAAGAGAAACTTCGTTAGGAAGAACTTCGGAATAACCAGGAATCAAGAGAACGTCATCAAACGTCAGTGCGTCATGTGCGATCCGCAACATATGGGCCAACCTTTATGTCCAGATAAAACGCGGAATTATAATGCTTGAGGGGCTCTCCTTACAAGCATAATTGTAAATACCGCCAAAGCATTTTAAACTCGCCTCAACTTATCACCCAAATATGACATCGCAATGACTTACGCAGACTTCCCTTCCGACCCCAGTATTCCTGAGCATACACCTGCTAAACCCAAGGCACTGAGTGTCAGCGAACTTAACCGTCAAGTTAAACGAATGCTTGAAGTCAGCTACGCTCAAACCTGGGTAAGCGGAGAGATTACCGGGCTCTCAAGACCGCGCTCCGGCCATTGGTATTTCACGCTAAAAGACGACAAGGCCCAAATCCGCTGCGCCATGTTTAAAGGCTATAACCAACGCTTAAAGTTTATCCCCAAGGAAGGTGACCAGATAATTGTTCGAGCCAAAGTGAGCTTGTACGAAGGTCGCGGCGATTACCAACTTATCGTTGAAGGCATGGAACCGGCGGGTATTGGGCAACTACAAGCCGCTTTTGAAGCACTAAAGCTTAAACTGGCTGGCGAAGGACTGTTTGACCAGCAGCATAAAAAATCTATACCACAAATCCCCAAAAAAGCAGCCGTGATAACCTCTCAAAGCGGTGCCGTCATTCATGACATCATTTCAGTGACGCAGCGTCGCTTCCCTGCACTAGAGATCATTTTGCTACCCGTTCAGGTTCAAGGGGAAGGCTCAGCACAACAAATTGCCGACGCTATCGCTTACTGCAACAGCCACAACCTTGCAGATGTGTTAATTGCTGGGCGAGGAGGCGGGTCTCTAGAGGATTTATGGAGTTTTAATGAAGAAGTCGTCGCACGTGCTATTTTTGACAGCGAACTACCTATCATTAGCGCCGTTGGTCATGAAGTAGACTTTACGATTGCCGACCTGGTAGCAGACTACCGGGCACCAACGCCATCAGCAGCCGCAGAACACATTACGCCCGACCAATACGAATTAATGCAAAACCTGGATCAACAACAACGGCGCCTGGAGTTTTTGATCAACAATCGATTCAAACAACTCAGCCAAAGCATCGATGCCTTACAAAAACGACTAAGACATCCTGGCGATGCCCTTCAAGAAAAGGGTTTACGCCTTGAAGAACTTCAAGAGCGCATTAAACGGGCACTATCAAACACTATTGAAAATAAATCTGGAAGTCTGAATATACTTCAGCACCGCTTACTCAGATATAACCCTCAAGCGAAGCTTGAACAAAGCGCAGCAACACTAAACAACGCTTACGACAAACTAGTACAAGCGCAGCATGCAAACCTGGAACAACAGCAACACAGACTGGCGATTCTAGCCCAGACACTGCACACGGCAAGCCCTCTTGCAACCTTAGGGCGCGGCTATGCCATATTAAAGTCCGATAAACAGAAAGTTCAAACCCAGTGCAGCGACTTCAAGGCGGGAGACAAAATCAGTGCCACACTAAAAGATGGGATTGTCCATTGTACCGTCGACCAAAGTGTTCCAGAACTGGACTTATAACTCAGCCCAGCTTACTTCAAGGCTTGATAAATTTTCGCTAGATTGTACTGCATCATATCGAGATAGCTTGGCGCTAGCTCATGAGATAAGGCGCCCGAGATCAGTTCACCTCCAAAATTGACTCCCGTTTCCATTTGCACAACTTTGATAAGGCGATTGTCAGCGACATTTTCCTCGAAAATCGCCTTGACGCCAGAGCTCCGAACCTGACGAACTACTTGTGCAATTTGTGCTGCAGAAGCCTCTCCTCCCGTACTGATGCCTTGCAAGCTCCGCATTTTCAAACCATAATCTCGAGCCAAATAAGCAAAGGCATTGTGAGGAACAACCATTTGTCGTTGAGACGCAGGCAGAGCCAAAAACTTCTTCTCGTAAGCTTGGTTAAGCAAGTCTAATTCTTCAATATATGCCTGTGCATTCGTTTCATATTCTCCGGCATGCGGAGGGTCAACCTTCGCTAAGGCATTGGTGATATTGCGAATATATACTTTTGCAGCCTGCAAGCTATGCCAGGCATGCGGGTCAACCCTTCCAACCATCTTGGAAATATCATCATTTTCATCAAGAGAAGCGCTACTATGCTTATGCTCTTCTTCGCCATGATGACCATGACTATGTCGACGCAAATCCTTTCGCTCTCTGATCAAACGAACATT
This sequence comes from Oleiphilus sp. HI0043, assembly GCF_001634935.1. Classification (NCBI taxonomy): domain Bacteria; kingdom Pseudomonadati; phylum Pseudomonadota; class Gammaproteobacteria; order Oceanospirillales; family Oleiphilaceae; genus Oleiphilus; species Oleiphilus sp. HI0043. The sequence goes on from NZ_LWEY01001800.1 coordinate 33,339, forward strand.
TTCTGTCGCTATCACAGTCAGGCCATTAAAATCTGCTGCTGCAACCAAGCGCGCTAACCACCCTTCAAAGCCCAAGCCATTCATTAACAACAAGTCAGCTTTAGATAAATGCTTAACATTTTGAGGTGAAGGGCGGTAAACATGTGCATCTTCCCCCCAGTCTACCAAGGTAGATACGGATACATGATCTCCTCCCACCGCCTTAGCCATATCAGCCAAAACACTGAAGGTCGCTACTAACTGTAAACTGGCTCCCGCACCGCTCTCTTCCCGTTCAGCCATTACATTCATTGAAAGGCATAGCAAAAATATCGAGAGCAAAGCTCTACGACTGCTAGACTTGTACCTAATGTTACTTTGCATACTTAACCTCAATAGGGTTTCTGTTGAAATTTTGCCGGTTAGGAAAACAGTTATATGAAGCTGTTTTATAGAATTTCACTTTCTGTTGACAAAATGGAACATACTTCCTGTAGAAAAATCTCTAAACTGCGCGCATATTAAGAGGATCACTATTCAATGTTCAACGTTTTTTCAATAAATAGCGCATCTAAAGTACTGACATATTTTTTAATATCACTATTACTTAGCGCTTGCAGCGGCGGTAGCAGCTCAGGAAAACAGACCAATAATACGCCTTCACTTCAGAGTCTCTCATTATCAACACCACCAACAACAATGATATCTGGCGAAACCTTTCAAGCCAGTGTGACCGGTTTATACACCGACGACTCAAGTTTTGACTTAAGTAGCGACGCTGGCTGGAGCTCTAGTGACACGAATATCCTGACAGTGTCAGACAGTGGCCTGATTACGGCAATCAATGCTGGTAGTACTACGATTACAGCGGCTTTTTCTGGAGAATCAGCCAGTTTCAGCATAAACGTAATTGCTTTAAGCAGCATTGCGATGAGCATCATTCCCGACGATCTTGAGGTCGGCGACAGTGTGCAATTAAGTGCTAACGGAACCTACACCGATTCATCAAGCGAAGACATCAGTAACGATGTTATCTGGGCCTCTAGTAATAACACTGCTATCAGCATAAGTGCCACAGGCCTGTTATCGGTAAACACCGCTGGCAGTGCAACGATCTCTATCGAACACAATGATTTGCTAGATCAACAAGACGTGGAGGTTGTCGTTCTTTATAGTGTTAGCATTACCACCTTGCCTTCCGACATCGAAGTCGGCAGCATCCAGCAGCTGGTAGCAAACGCGCACTACTCAAATAGTACAACAAGTATTATCACCTCAGCCGCTAACTGGAGTTCCTCTGATCCGAGCATTTTGCATATCTCCAACGAAGGCTTACTTACCGCACTAGCACCTGGTGACGCAACCATTACAGCCAGTTATGAGGGTGAGCACGCTTCAAGTACGTCTACTGCATACACATTGAGTTCACTTAGCATAACACCCGCCGCGTTGACACTGGCAATTGCTTCATCTCACACTCTCACGGCAACCGGAATTTATACGAACAACACCACAAGCGACCTTAGTCCTGAGACTTCTTGGCAATCGAGCAATAACAACATCGCCACAGTCGATGAAAATGGCTTGGTAGTCGCTGTCAGCGCTGGCAATACCAATGTCACAGCAAGTATTGGCGACATCAACACAAGTCTGGAGCTAACGGTTTCTCCTGCTACATTGCATTCTATTTCAATTGATTTACCCGACACTCTAATTGCCGGACTCACTACTGCTTTATCAGCGACTGGCACCTATTCCGATGGCAGCACCCAAAACATTACCGCTGAAGTAACATGGCAAACTAGCGATATCAGCCTTGCCAGTATCGATAATGAGCTTATTACCGCCATTCAAAGTGGGGAGGTGCAAGTCAGCGCTATTAAAGGCTCTACAACTGGGTTAAAAAACATTGTTATCAGCCCGGCTCAAATCGACAGTCTGGTTTTGACCCCGCCATTGATCACACTAGCGAAAGGAACTCAAAGCGAGGTAAACGTCACCGCCATTTTTACTGATCAAAGCCACCAAGATGTTACTAGCCAAGTCAATTGGAGCGCTGACTCTCCTGAAATAATCTCAATTGAAGCGGGCTCATCACTTGTTAGCGGACTGGATATCGGCAGCTCAAGCCTGAGTGCTGAGCTAGATGGCCATAATGCTGCCAGTACGGTTACGGTAAGCAATGCAGTACTAAGCAATATAAGTATTCTTCCTATTAACAGCTCCCTACCAAAGGGGCTAAGCCAAAGTTTCAGTGCTCAAGGAACATACAGTGACGGCTCAGTTCAGGACATCACCGAACAGGTAACCTGGACATCGAGCGACTCGGCAATAGGCTCTATTTCAAACGCTGCGCTATCTGAAGGTTTAGTCAATGGACTAGAACTGGGATTCGTAAACATTTCCGCCACCCTGGATGATATTAGTATATCGACTAGTCTAAGCATTCAAGACGCCGTATTAACCGCAATTGAAGTTCAGCCAGGAAATATCAGCCTAGCTAACGGGCTTCAAATACAAGCCATTGCTTTAGGCTCCTATTCTGATGGAGAACAAATTGATATCAGTAAAGAGGCCAACTGGAACACAAGCTCTAGTACTGTTGCAAGCGTAGAAAGCCCTAGCGCTCCGGTTATCAGCGCTAATGCAGAAGGCGAAGCCCTGATCTCTGCCGAACTAGAAGGAATCAGTGGTATTAGTTTAGTGACAGTAACAAGTGCGACACTTCAATCAATATCACTGACGAGCGATAACACAAGTATTCCGGCTGGGTTTACAGAACAAGTCAAAGCAAGTGGCTTATATACCGATGCATCGACTAAAGACATCACCCACCTCGTCACCTGGCAAAGCGAAGACAATCAACTTATTACTGTCGACAATAATGTAGATAGCCCAGGACTAATTCGTACCGTTGCCCCCGGTAGTACACGTGTCAGCGCCAGCTTTGAAGGCCTATCGTCCAGCGCAACCTTCACAGTGACGGACGCAATACTAAGTTCTATTGCTATTACCAGCCCTGCTAGCGCGATAAACGTTAACGATGAACTGCAACTGAGTGCCATTGCAGACTACTCCGATAACAGCAGCAAAGATCTCACCCAAGAAGTAAGCTGGATAATCAGTGACAATGATGTTGTATCTATCGAGACGGCATCGAATGACTACTTTTCTAATCAAAGCGGTTTGCTAAAAGCTCTGTCAGCCGGCACCAGCGATATATCTGCCCAGTTACTAAACAGCTCAGGAGAACTTATAAGCTCTAACACTCTGAGCCTCACAATCTCGGAAGACCCTAACGCTACTAAAGCGATATCACTGTCACTGACTCCAAACGTTATTCTAAACAACGGTATTGATAGCTCTATTGTGTCCGCGACTTTAAGCCCTAACTCGGCTAGCGGAGCAATTCCAGATAACACTGAAGTGAGTTTTAGTATCACTGATAATGGCACCACACATATCGAAACGGCTTATACCAGTAATGGCGTCGCTCAAATTACCCTAAGCTCTGAGAATATTGGTCTGATATCAATTGAGGCTTCGAGCAATCAAATTCATAGTTCGTCAGCAATATACAGTACAAATGATTTCAGAAATGTCATCGTAAGCTACGCAGAAGCAGAAGTATTATATGATGCAGAAAACGAGGTCTTAAAATCTGGCAGCACTTTACTAACACTTGTCCGAAACCTATCAAATCGCGACTTCGATCTACCATTAATTGCTGTTATGACTGGCAATCCAGACCCTCAAATACATTTACCTGAATCACCTTTTGACACATCCCTTCTAACAGGAGATCAAGTTTTATCGGGAGGAGAAACAAACGCATTTGGCTACGCCCTATCTGAAGACGTCAGCGGCAGCATTTTTTATATCCTTTATGCATTAAGTGACGACACAACAAATACAGATTTTATAAGCGGTTCTGTATTCAGCTTCCAGTAAACGCCCCTCCCGACAAGAAACGAACCACTCACCACGAGTCTGGTTCGTTTCTCGCCCAGCAACTAATCCAGCGCAGTTTTCGCACCAATACAGTGCCGAACTTCCCCTCCTAAATATTAAGCACTTTTTCTTAAATGGCCTATGCTGAAATAGATTGCGGCTGACAAGTAGTTGCGTCTTCACCACACTAAAAATGTCAGTAACGACGAACTAAAATAGCAATAATAGGAAACAACCATGTCCATCTCTCGAAAAGTTCTCCTCGGATCACTTTCAGTGTCCGTTGTTTCGGTACTATTAACCGCTCTGATTACAGCAGGTGTTGGATTTAATATTGCCGAAAGCGTTATTGAAAACGAAGCACGGAAAGCGCTCATCACACAGCGAGAATCCCAGAAGGACTTTATTCACAGCTACCTACAGACTATCAAACATGAGCTTAAAGCTTTCTCTGCAAGCCATAGTGTCGTCGACTCAGCTGAAGGCTTCATCGCTAGCTATGATGATTTTCCTAAAACCGTCAGTAGCAACGAAATATCTGACAAGTTAGAAGATTATTACACCGGGCAATTTGGTGCCACCTATGCCGAGAGCAATCCAGGCTCTTCATTATCTCCCGGCAATTTACTTAACAGCATTAGCGATAAAGCCCGTTTAATGCAATATCACTTCATTGCAGACAACGCTAACCCCTTAGGTCAAAAAGATGCCTTAGACTCACTCGACTTTAGCTCCGATTACAATGAGGTACACAAAGAGTATCACCCGGAGTTTAGAAAGCACCTTAACGAATTCCAATATTACGACATCTTTTTGATCGATATTGACTCAGGCGAGATTATTTACTCCGTTTTCAAAGAGCTCGATTACGCCACCTCTTTACTTACCGGGCCTTATAAAAATAGTGACTTAGCTAAAGTCTATAAAGAAGCTGCCAACGCAAGTGACCCTGACCACATAGCCTTTACTTCTTTTCAGTCTTATACGCCATCTTATGAAGCTCCTGCCTCCTTTATGGCAAGCCCTGTGGTAAATAAACAAGGTGAGAAAATCGCCGTTTTGGCTTTTCAAATGCCTATCGATGAGCTGAACCGAATCATGACCCATAACGAACAATGGGAAAAGTCTGGTATGGGCTATTCAGGCGAAACTTACCTGGTTTCTCAAGAATTCAAAGCTCAGAGCAAGAGCCGCTTCTTGGTTGAAGACAAAGAGAACTTCTTAAGCGCGCTTAAAGAGAGTGGCGTAAACGAGAAGACGCTTAAGCAAATTGATCTTAAAAACACCAACATTGGCTTCCAAGAAATCCGTACTCCCGGTGTAGAGAAAGCCTTACGGGGCGAAAGTGGCTTTGATATCTTTCCAGACTACCGAGGCGAAGAAGTTCTCTCTGCTTATGGTCCTCTAGAGTTTGAAGGTAGCCGATTCGCACTGCTATCAGAAGTCGACTACGCTGAAGCGCATGCTTTTGCAGGGGATATGATTCGCTCCTTTGCCATATCGGTATTCATTATTGCTGCCATTATTCTGTCTATCGTTGCTTATATCGCTTGGGCATTTTCCAAATCTCTTTCTACTCGCCTCAATACCGCTGTCGAAGTTTCCAATGCCGTTGCCAAAGGCGAAAGAGTTCATATCGAACAAAGCTCTCAGCAAGATGAAATCAGCGACCTAATGAGCGCTCTAGATCGCATGCAAACAGAATTGATTGGCGAATTCGAGCGCCGAGCAGAAGAAACCAGCCGTGTGACTAGCGCCCTGAAAGTTGCCAATACCAACCTGATGATGGCAGATAATGACCTTAACATCATCTACCTCAATAATGCGGTCGAAAAAATGTTTAAGGATGCTGAGTCAGACCTTCGCAAAGACTTACCTAAGTTCTCTGCCGATAACTTGATGGGTGTAAATATTGATGTTTTCCACAAGAATCCGGCTCATCAAAGACAGTTACTAGCCAGCTTAACGCAAAGCTATGAAAGTACTGCCAAAGTCGGTGGCCGCAGCTTCAGAATTGTTGCCAACCCTGTTGAAAGCGAGAACGGCAACCGTTTAGGTACTGTTGTTGAATGGGTAGACGAAACAGAGATGCTCGCCAAGCAAGCGCAGGAAAGACAAGAGGCTGCTGAAAATGTACGCCTGAAACAAGCTCTTGATAACGTAAGTGCTAACGTAATGGTTGCAGACGCCGAGCGAAACATCGTCTATATGAATGATGCCGTACTTGAAACACTTAAAATCGCGGAAGAAGATATTCAACAAGTACTTCCACAGTTTGATGCCAACAATTTACTTGGGCAATCAATTGATATCTTCCATAAAAACCCAAGCCATCAGAAAGAGCTACTAGAGAATCTAAGCGCTCAACACAAAGCCAATATTCAAGTTGGTCGACGCCATATGGAGCTATCAGTCAACCCGGTTAAGACCGAGTCCGGTGACCGTGTCGGTACAGTTGTTGAATGGAAGGATAACACTGAAGCATTGATAAAACGTGAGAATGAGTTACGCGTAGCAAACGAGAATGCTCGCTTAAAAGAAGCATTGGAGAATGTCAGCGCCAATGTGATGGTCGCCGATTATGATCGTACCATTGTCTATATGAACCCTGCGGTCATCAAAACACTCAAAAATGCAGAAGCGGCAATTAAATCAGCCCTACCCAACTTCGATACCGATAACTTATTGGGCCAGAGTATTGACCAATTCCATAAGAACCCGAACCATCAAATCAATGTGCTTGATAACTTGAGCGGCGAACACCAGGCTCATATCGAAGTCGGTGGCCGCCACATGGAGTTGCGCGTTAATGCCGTTGCGAATGAAGCTAAAGAGCGCATCGGAACAGTCGTTGAATGGTTCGACCGTACCAATGAGGTCATGATTCAGCAAGAAGTTGATAACATCGTAAACGCTGCAAGAGCTGGTGACTTGTCTCAGCGAATCGCTATAGCCGGTAAGGAAGGCTTCTTCAAGCAATTGAGTACAGGACTAAATGACGTACTCGATAATACCGACACCTTCATTTCTGATATGAGCAAGCTCTTTGAAGAAATGGCTGAAGGTAATTTGAGTCAGGCACTCTCTACTAATTACCAGGGTGATTTTGAGAATATCGCTAACAATGCTAATGCCACGCTTAGCAAATTGAGTTCTGTTCTAAGTGAAATCATGGGCATATCAAGCTCTGTAAATGAGTCCGCTAATGAGATCTCACAAGGCAGCGTCGACCTAAGCAACCGAACAGAAAGCCAGGCCAGCTCTCTGGAAGAAACCGCTGCCAGCATGGAAGAAATTACCAGTACGGTGAAAGAAAGCGAGAAGAACTCAGACGATGCAAACTACGAAGCTAACGATGCTCGTGTGAAAGCCGAGTCAGGCGGACAAGTTGTTAATCAGGCGGTTGAGGCGATGAAAGAAATTTCTGAATCCAGCAACAAGATTAATGACATTATCGGCGTCATTGATGAGATAGCTTTCCAAACTAACTTATTGGCACTTAACGCAGCTGTGGAAGCCGCAAGGGCAGGTGAACACGGACGTGGTTTTGCAGTGGTGGCAGGTGAAGTTCGAACCTTGTCCCAACGCTCCGCCAGTGCCGCGAAAGAGATCAAAGACCTTATTCGCGACAGTGTCAATAAAGTCGAGTCAGGCTCAATGTTAGTCAATCAGACAGGTGAAACCTTAAATGGCATCGTCCACTCCGTAGAGCAAGTTGCACGCCGTATAGAAAGCGTCAATGTTGCTGCCAAAGAACAATCTAACGGAATTGGACAGATCAACCAGGCCATTTCGCAAATGGATGAGATGACACAACAAAACGCAGCCTTGGTTGAAGAAACTGCCGCTGCGTCAAGGTCTATGAGTGACCAGGCGAGTAAGATGCAACAATTGGTTCGTTTCTTCAGAACCTAGTCTGTCTGTGGCATAATTCGCAGCCTAAACCGAAAGGGGAGTCATTTGACTCCCCTTTTTTTGCACCAAAGTCTCAAACCTAGATAAAAACGAACCACTATATGTCAGCACAAACGAACGATATTCTTCAACAAGAACTACTTAGCAATCTATCTCGCTACCAAGATAGAGCGGCTCGCGTTTTCCATGGCAGAGGTAAATACTTTGAAGCGCTAAGCAGTCTGAATATTGAGTGGTACCCGCCCTATTTATTTGTGCAAAACTTTTCAGAAAGTCTTAGTGATGATATCGCCGCAAGTCTCAAAAAAGTATTTGACAACAATCTGTATATTTCAGCGATCATCATACAAACACGCAGTTGGCCTGAGTTAGAAACATCTATTCTCTACCAACGAAGCGAGTGTGAACTCCCGATTGAGCATACCGCTAAACTGAGCGACAAGCTTAAAAGCCATGTGAGCCTAGGAAAAAACCGAAACACCGGCGTGTTCCTGGATATGCGTGCAGGTTGGCAATGGGTTGAAGAAAATGCACAGGACAAGTCTGTGTTGAACCTGTTCTCTTATACCAGCATATTTTCCTTGTTTGCCCTAGAAGGTGGCGCCAAGAAAGTTATTAATATGGATATGTCTGCTGGCGCACTCCGAACAGCTCAGCGTAATCATAATCTCAACGGAATCAGTCAGGGTAAA
>NZ_LWEY01001801.1:0-612 GCF_001634935.1 Oleiphilus sp. HI0043
GTGCCCAGAGTGTTTTATTAAATGTGTCGGGCATATGTTATGAAGTCGAGGTACCAATTTCTACGTCTTTTTCTTTGCCTGAGGCGGGCGCTAGCGTGAGCCTATATACTCATTTTGTTGTTCGCGAAGATGCTCAATTGTTATATGGCTTCTTGAATAAGAAAGACCGAGACATGTTCAGGGTTCTCATAAAGGTTAACGGTGTTGGTCCAAAGTTGGGGATAACTATTCTATCTGGTTTAGATAGTGCATCTTTAGCTCGCTGCGTAGCTGATGATGATGTTTCTACGTTGGTGAAGCTACCAGGTATTGGCAAGAAAACGGCCGAAAGGTTGTTGATAGAGCTGAGAGATAAGGTTAAAGGCCTTGTTCCTGAGGGTGGTGATGTGTCAATTTCTGAGCTTGATATGCCTCTAGCGCGTGTTAGCGATATCGAAGGTGAAGCCGAAGCGGCGCTGATTTCCTTGGGTTATAAGCCTCAAGATGCTGCGAAATCTATTAAATCAGTGCGTCATGAGGGGCAAACCCTAGAGTCTCTTCTTAAAGCTGCACTAAAAGGAATGTTGTAGCACCAGGCTTATAGGTCGGCGAGGTCTAACATATTTTTAACTT
>NZ_LWEY01001802.1:0-1211 GCF_001634935.1 Oleiphilus sp. HI0043
GGAAGATCGTACTATCTATGCCTGCCCGGTATAGTATTGCGGTAGTAGATGAAATATCTGACGGCCTATTAAGCAATCTCTTAGTACTGTTAGTTTTCAGTGCTCTCTCTTATATTATCTTCTTCAACCTGGTCTTCATGGAGCCTATTAATAAGCTGACCCAGCAGGTGAGAAAGCTTGTTAGCCGTGAAGATTACGTAACGCGTCTGAAAATACCTAGCAGTAGCGAACTTTCCCAGTTAGCGAGCTGGTTTAATATTCGTACCTCTCAGCTGAGTGAAACCTTAGATGAGCTTAAGCAGCGAAACTCACAGTTGGATGACGCCAGAGAAGTTGCTGAAAGCGCTAACAGAAGTAAAAATATTTTTCTCGCATCCATGAGTCATGATATTCGAACGCCAATGAATGCCATCATTGGTTTGTCGGATGTGTTAAAGAAAACCAAACTCGATGCTGAGCAGGATAAGTTTGTAAATGTTATCAACTCTTCAGCTCAGGCTTTATTGTCCTTAATTAACGATATAATGGACTTTTCTAAGATCGAGGCGAATCAGTTAGATCTAGAAAGCATTCCTTTCGATTTGCGTCAGGTAGTTGATGACTGTGCAGATCTAATCAATTTTCAGGCACAAGAAAAGCGTTTGGAATTTATTTATTATCTATCTCCAGATATCAATCGCTGGGTCAAAGGCGACCCGAATAGAATACGACAGGTTATTCTGAATCTTGCTGCAACTGCGGTCAAGTTTACCAGTTCCGGGCGAGTTGAATTGTGGTTGGAATCGGCTTACCAGAATGACAACAATACCCAGCTAATTGTGGAAGTTCGAGATACCGGTATAGGGCTATCAAAAACTGCGCAAAGTAAGCTGTTTACTCCTTTCGTTCAAGGTGACTCTTCGACAACTGGAAAGTATGGCGGTACGGGCTTAGGGTTGACTATTTGTAAGCACTTGGCTGAGTTGATGGGTGGTAGCGTAGACTTTAGAAGTGAAGAAGGTATTGGCACAACGTTTATTTTCAAACTCAAACTGCAATGCCAGCAAGACAAAAATGTAGTACTACATGACGCTCAAAGAAAAACTGCATTGCCGACTAAAGTTCTATTGCTGGAAGGCAAGGATCACTTCCAAAACAGTGTGCTGGAACAGTATTTTAGAGCAGCAAAGATTGAATTTGAAACCTTCGTTAGTGTCTCATCCTGGTTGTCA